>JAJYRV010000156.1 GCA_021793935.1 Actinomycetes bacterium
AGGCCCCCGGGGTCGGCCTGCCAGAACTCCACCCGCGCGGGCCGCACGACGTACGCCGCCCAGGGGCGTGCGCCCGCCGCCGGGGAAAGCCCGCTCGGGCCCTCGCGCAGGCGGTCCCGGGCGGCGCGCAGGAGGTCCGCCCGGTCCCAATCGGGGCTGGTGCGGGCCAGATCGTGGGCGGCGAGGACCACCGCTCGGGCATGATCGCTGCGGGCGGCGAAGTCCGCGGCCGAGGTGGTCGCACCCGCCTGCTCGGCGCGCCCCTGCACCCGCACCTGGCGCCCGAGAGCGGCCCAGTAGAACGTCAACGCGACCCGCGGGTTGGTCGCGATCTCCTCGACCTTCGCGCCGAGAGTGTCGGTGCTGAAGGACCAGCCGTCCTCGGCGACGTCGGTGAGGATGACGGTGCGGGCGTTCGGGTGGCCATCGCGGTCAACGGTCGAAAGGGTCATCACGTGCGGTTCGTCCACCCGGGCCGCGATCGCATCCTTGAGCCACGCGGTGAACAGCTGCCCGGGCGTGGCCGGGAGGTCCTCGAGGTCGAGCGTGCCGACCGGTTCGCTGAGCACGGGCAAGGCGCGAAGGCGTTCACGCCACGGCGAGGACGGGGTGGTGGCCATGGTGCCCAGTCAATCAGGAATTCCGCGCCCGGGCGTGCTGGTCCGGCTCTGGGGCTACCTGACACAATTGCCCTATGACCTCCGGGCCTTACGAATACATTTCCCAGTACCCCGCCTTCTCCCAGATGTACGCGGCGGCCGACGACACCCACGGCGCCGCCCCCACGGGGGAACACCAGCCGCTCACCCACGACGTGCTGCTGACCGGGATGCTGTTCTTCGACATCGTGTTCACCGGCTTCCCCGCCCCGCCCACACCCGGCCAGGAAGTGTGGACCCAGGGGATGGGCTCGGCCCCCGGCGGGATCGCGAACCTCGCCGTCGCCGCCGCGCGCCTGGGCCTGGGCACCTCACTCGCGGCGGGTTTCTCCACCGACGTCTACGGCGAGTGGATGTGGCGCACACTGCGGGATCAGGAACACATCGACCTCACCTACTCGCGGCAATTCCGCAACTGGCACACCCCGGTGACGGTGTCGATGGCCTACGACGGCGATCGGGCGATGGTCACCCACGGCCACCCCACCCCCGCCCCCATGTCGGACCTGCTCTCCGATCCCCCGCCCACCCGCGCCGTCATCCTCGACTTGGGGGATCCGCTCCTGCGGGAGGCGCCGTGGTGGCGCGTCGCGGCCGAGCGGGGCGCGCTCGTGTTCGCCGACGCCGGGTGGGACCCCGAGGAGCGGTGGGACTCGGCGATCCTCACCTCCCTGGAGGGGGTGCACGCGTTCACCCCGAACGCCGGGGAGGCGATGGGGTACACCCGCACCGCGACCCCGCGAGAGGCGCTGCACGTGCTGGCAGATCTCGTGCCGCTCGCGGTCGTGACCGATGGGGCGAAGGGGGTCATCGCGATCGATTCGGCCACCGGTGAGGAGGCCGAGGTGCCGGCGCTCGCCGTGCGCGCGACCGACCCGACCGGCGCGGGTGACACGTTCGCCGCCGCCCTCACGTTGGGCACGCTGCGCGAGTGGCCGCTGGAGCGCCGGCTGCGGTTCGGGGCGCTGTGTTCGGCGCTGGCGGTGCAGGAATCGGGCGGCAGCCTCGCCGCCCCCGGATGGGGCGACGTGCTCGACTGGTGGGAGGCGGCGAAGGCCGCTGCCGAGGCGGGGAACCCCGACGCCCGCGCGCTCACCGGGCACTACTCCTTCCTCGGTGAATGCTCCTCCGGCATGCCCACGCGCGCGGTGCGGCGGGCCGAGGCGACGATCGCCCATTACTCCGATGCCGACCTCGGCTGGGAGCAGGAGCCGGGGACGGATTCGAAGTGAACTCTCTGACCCGGCGCCCGGGTCGCCGCCACGGTCGCGGAGACACCCGGGTTTCCCGCTGCTGATTCCGGGGCCTCCCACGGCATCCTGCTTTGTGGGGAAGCAATCCACCGTCGGCGTTGCACTTTTCACCCGCGGTCTGGCCGGCGCGGTCTGCTGGGAGCAGACTTTCATGGGAAAATGTTCCCCATCAGCATCCTGAGGAGGATCCATGACTCAACGAGGACCTTGGCCGGTCGCCCTCGCCGCCATCGCTGCTCTCGCCCTTGCCGCGTGCGCACCGGGAAGTTCCGGCGATTCGGGCGCGGATGAGGAAACACCCTCCGGCGACGACGGCACCGCGGGCGCGCGCACCTTGACCGTGTGGGATCAGGAGGTCCGCGGCGGGCAGGACGAACAGATGAGCCGGCTGAACGAGGCGTTCGAGGAAGAACACGGCGTGGAGATCAACCGGAACTCCCAGAGTTTCGATGACCTCGCGACGACCCTGCGCGGCGCGCTCACCGGGTCGGAGGCCCCCGACGTCGTGCAGGCGAACAACACCCGCGGGGACATGGGCGCCTTCGTTTCCGCCGGATTGCTCCTCGACCTGTCTGACTACGCCGCCGAATACGGGTGGGCGGACCGGTACGACGATGCCGTGCTCGCGATGAGCTCCTACTCCGAGGACGCCTCCGAGTTCGGCAGCGGCAACCTCTACGGCCTGCCCCAGACCGGAGAAGTGGTCGGCGTGTTCTACTCCCGGGAAGCGGCCACGGAACACGGCATCGAGGTCGACGCGCTCGCGACGTGGGAGGATTTCACCGACTCCCTGGACACGATCGCCGGCGATGGCGGCACCCCGATCATGCTCGGCAACCTCGATGGCTGGCCCGCGGCGCACGTGTTCGGCCCCGTCCAGGGGCAGTACGTGGACCCCGAGGAGATCGCCGATCTCGCGATGGGCAACGCCGGGGCGTCCTGGCAGACCGATGAGAACCTCATCGCCGCCGCCGAGCTGCAGGACTGGGTGACGAGCGGCTACTTCAACGAGGGCCCCAACGGCACCGACTATGACGCCGCGTGGGCGGACTTCGCCGACGGTGGCGCGGTCTACCTCATCGGTGGTTCCTGGCTCGCCGCGGACCTGGAGGAGGCGATGGGTGAGGACGTCGGTTTCTTCGCCCCACCCCCGCCCGAGGGCCGCGAGCTCGCCACGACGGGCGGCACCGGGTTGCCGTTCGCGATCACGGCAGACTCCCCGAACGCCGACCTCGCAGCGCAGTACCTCGATTTCATCACCAGCGATGAGGCGATGGAGATCCTCGCCGAGACCGGGAACATGCCCGTCAACCGCACCGCCGATCTCGCCCCCGAATCGGGGGTGAACGCCGAGGTGTTCGCCGCGTTCGGGGACGTGACCACCGAGGGACACCTGTTGCCCTACCTGGACTGGGCGACCCCGACGATGGGCGACACGATCGGCGCGGGCCTACAGGACCTCCTCGGCGAGCAGACGACCCCCGAGGCCTTCCTGGAGACCCTGCAGGCGGACTACGGCGAATTCACTTCGAACTAGGCCCGGGAAGCGGGAGAGCCATGCGCAGGCGTTGGTACGTGCCCTATCTGTACATGGGGCCGGCGATCCTCCTGTTCGGTGTCTTCGCGCTCTACCCGCTGCTGCGTTCGGCGCAGTTCTCGCTATATGAGTGGGACGGGCTCGGCACCTCCACCTTCGTCGGCCTCGCCAATTACTCCGACCTGCTCGCCGACCCTACGCTGCGGGCGGCGTTCGCCCACGCGCTCGTGCTCATCGGGTTCTTCGCGCTCCTGCCGCTCGCGGCTGGGCTCGCCCTCGCGGGGATCCTCGTGCGCGGGCGGGTCCGCGGGCTGCCGGCGTTCCGGACGGTCGTGTTCCTGCCGCAGGTCGTGGCGATGGTCGTCGTCGCCGTCGCCTGGCGGCACATCTACGCACCGAACGGTCCGCTGAACACGCTGCTGCGCGCCGTCGGCCTGGGCGGGTGGGCAAAGTCGTGGCTCGGGGATTACACGTGGACCCTGCCCGCCGTCGGGTTCGTCGGCACGTGGGTGCAGCTCGGGCTCGTCACCGTGCTGCTCATGGCGGGAATGTCGAAGATCCCCCCGGAGATCTACCAGGCGGCCCGGTTGGACGGCGCGGGTCCGATCCGGGAGTTCTTCGCGATCACGCTGCCACAGGTGCGCGGGGAGATCGCTGTGGCGCTCACGCTCACGATCGTCGCGGCGCTGAAGACCTTCGACCTCGTGTACGTGACGACGGGCGGTGGGCCGGGCACGTCGACGACGGTTCCCGCCTACGAGGTGTATATGCGCACCTTCCGCCAGGGCGCCGTCGGGTCCGGGGCGGCGATCGCGGTGACGCTCGCGGCGATCATCTTCGCGATCAACCTCTTCGTCAACCGCGTCGTGGATCGGCGGCAGCGGTGATTGTTTCCCGGTCCGAGCGAGCGATGAACTACGCCCTGCTCATCGCGTTCGCGGCGTTCGCGCTCGCCCCGATCCTCGTGATTCTGTGGACGGCGCTCGCCCCCACGGCAAGTTCCGGTGGCGGGCTCGGGGTGTTCGCCGAGGCGTGGAGCGAAGCGAACTTCGCGGTGTACATGCGCACCTCGCTCCTCGTCGCGATCGTCGTGGTCAGCGCGGCCGCCCTCAGTTCGATCATGGCCGGTTTCGCGCTCGGATCGATGGCCTTCCGCGGCGCGGGGCTGTGGTTCTCCGTGTTCCTGTTCGGCTTGATGATCCCCGCCGAAGCGATCGTCGTGCCACTGTTCTTCGACCTGCGCGAACTCGGCCTCACCGACACGTTGTGGGCGGTGGCGCTGCCGCAGATCGCGCAGTCGATCGCGTTCGGGACCTACTGGATGCGGGCCTATTTCCGCGCCGCGCCGCCCTCGCTCATCGAAGCCGCCACCCTTGACGGGGCGAGCACCCGGCAGACCCTGTGGCGGGTCCTCGTCCCGGTGGGGCGCCCCGCGATCGTCACGCTCGTGCTCCTCACTTTCATGTGGACGTGGAACGAATTCCTCATCCCGCTCGTGATGAGCCCCTCGGGCACCTACCGCACCGCGCCGCTCGCCCTCGCCCTGTTCAAAGGGCAGCACGTGCAGGCGACCTCCCTGCTCGCGGCAGCGGCGGTGCTCGTTGCCCTGCCCGTCGTCGTGTTGTACCTATTCCTGCAGCGCCACTTCATCCGCGGGATGATCGAGGGGGCGGTGCGGGAATGAAGCGCTCCCCCGCCCCGGCGTTCCTCGAGGTGGACCTCGGTGCCGCGTGCCGGGAGGCCGGCATCGTTGCGGGGTTCACCACCCGGGCGGCGGGAAACCTCGCGCTCGACGTCGGCGACGACCCCGCCCGGGTGCTCGCCCGGCGGGAGGTGGTCGCGGCCCTCGCCGGTCGGGGCGTGGAGTTCGCCCATCACGTGCACGGCACGCGGGTGCTCGACCCGCACCGCCCGGAGGCGTCCGCGCGCGAGGATCCGATCCCGGATCC
>JAJYRV010000157.1 GCA_021793935.1 Actinomycetes bacterium
CCTGCCCCGGATCCGTTCCGAGCGCCCCGCCTTCGACTTCCACCACCCGCAGGTCGCCGCGATGGATCAGATCGGCCTGGAGAGCTCGGTCGGTGAGGCGAGCAGCGGCACCGCGGGCGATCACGAGCACCGATGAGGCGATCGGGCGAAGATGCCCCGATGGCCGCCTGATGGGGAAGAATGGAAGGGTGAATACCGCCCCCACCTCTGCCCGCCGCCCCGGGCGGCCCGGCTACGACCGGGCGACCCTCCTCGACACGATCATCGAGGTGTTCACCACTCACGGATATGACGCGGCGTCGCTGGACATGCTCGCCCGCCGGCTAGGGATCTCGAAGGCGGCGCTGTACCACCATTTCGACTCCAAGGAGCAGATGCTCGATCTCGCGTTGGAGCGGGCGCTCGGGCCCCTCGAGCAGCTCTTTCGTGACGCCCCCGCCGGTCCGGCGGAGAACAAGATCCGCCACGTCATCCGCGGGGCCGTCCTCATTGCGAGCGAACAACAGCGGGCCCTGACCCTGTTGCTGCGGGTGTATGGCAATACGGACGCCGAGCGCCGCGCCACCCGCCGCCGCCGGGTGCTCACGAACGAGCTGCATGAGCTGTTCGCCGACTCCGCCGCCGAAGGGACGCTGCGCAACGACCTCGATCCCTGGCTCGCGGCCCGCTTCACGTTCGGGGTGGTGAACTCGCTCGTCGAGTGGTACGACCCGGACGGCCCGATCGGTCCCGACGAACTCGCCGATGCGGTGCTCGCCTACGTGCGTACCGGGTTGCGGATGAGCGAGACCGGTGACTTTCGCTAGCGGGGCATTTTCGAGACCAGGGTGAGCACGTCGTAGGTCGCGACGGTCTCCTCCTCCTGGTTCGTGAGCACCGCATCCCAATGCACTTCGCCGTAGTCGTCGGTCTCCCGGGGGATGATCTGCTTCGCGGTGAGGGCGACGCGGACCTTGTCCCCGGGGGAGACCGGCGCGAGGAACCGGCAGGATTCCACGCCGTAGTTCGCCAGGACGGGACCGGGATCCGGTTTGACGAACAGACCGGCCGCGAACGAGAGCAACAGGTAGCCGTGGGCGACCCGCCCGGGGAAGAACGGGTTGGCGGCCGCCGCCTCCTCATCCAGGTGGGCGTAGAACCTGTCGCCGGTGAATTCCGCGAAATGCGTGATGTCCTCGAGGGTGACTTCCCGGTAGTCGGAGACGATCTGGTCCCCGATCCGCAGCTCCTGGAGGGATTTCGAAAACGGGTGGGCGCCGTCGCGGGTCGTCGGGGCGCCCGGGTGCCACACGCCGGTGATCGATGTGAGCGCCTCGGGGCTGCCTTGGATCGCGGTGCGTTGCATGAAGTGGAAGACCGAACGCACCCCGCCGAGCTCCTCGGCGCCCCCCGCCCGGCCCGGGCCCCCGTGCACGAGCATCGGCAACGGAGAGCCGTGCCCGGTGGAACTGCGCGCATCCGTGCGGTCGAGCACGAGGATCCGGCCGTTGCTCGATGCCGTCGCACGCACGAGTTGTGCGACGAAACCCTGATCCGAAGAAGCGAGCGAGGTCACGAGGGAACCCCCACCGAGCGCGATGAGGCGGGCCGCCTCCGCCGCGCTCCCGTCGTAGGTGAGCACCGAGGACACCGGGCCGAACGCCTCGGTGTCGTGCGCCCGGGGCGCCTCGGCGTCGTCGAAACGAAGCAGGATCGGTTCGAGGAACGCCCCCGGGTTCTGCCCCGCGGGCTCGGCGAGCTCGCGGCCGCCGATGACGACCCGGCCCCCGCCGTCGATGAGTTTGCGCACCTGCGCCAGCACCTCCGCCCGTTGGCCGGTGGAGGCGAGGGCGCCCATCGTCGTGCCCTGCGCGCGCGGGTCGCCGACGACGATCTTCGCCTCGAGTCGGGCCCGGACGGCGTCGATGAGCTCCTCGGCGAACTCTCTCGGCACGAGCGCCCGGCGGATCGCGGTGCACTTCTGCCCGGCCTTGGACGTCATCTCGGTGACGAGCCCGCGTACGTACGCATCGAATTCGGGGGTGCCGGGAGCGGCGTCGGGCCCGAGCACGGAGGCGTTGATCGAATCGGTCTCGGAGCTGAAACGCACCCCGCCGGTCTGGATCGCCTCGTGGGCGCGCAGCCGGGCCGCGGTCGAGGCCGAACCGGTGAACGCGACGACGTCGCCGAGCCGGGTGTGATCGAGGAGGTCGTAGAGCGGCCCGGCGATGAACTGCACCGAACCCTCCGGCAGCAGCCCGGCCTCCACCATGATCCGCACCATGTGTTCGGTGAGGTAGGCCCCCGGGGTGGCGGGCTTGATGATCGTGGGCATGCCGGCGACGAAGGCGGGCGCGAGTTTCTCTAACGCTCCCCACACGGGGAAGTTGAACGCGTTGATCTGGAGCGCGGCGCCGGGCAGCGTCGTGCGGATGTGCCGGCCGAGGAAGGACCCGTCCTGGGCGAGCACCTCCACCTGGCCGTCGAGCTGTACCCGGGAGTTCGGCAGTTCCCGGCGCCCCTTGCCGGAATAGTTGAAGAGCACGCCGATCCCGCCGTCGATATCCACCCACGAGTCCGCTCTGGTCGCGCCGGTGCGAGTGGAGAGGTCGTAGAGCTCCTGCTTCCGCTCCGTCAGCGCGATCGCGAGCTCCTTCAACCGCAGCCCGCGCTGGTGGAAGGTCATCGCCCCGAGGTGCTCCTGCCCCACGGTGCGGGCATACTCCATCGCTCCCTCGACGTCCAACCCCTCGGCGGATACCGCGGCGACCGCCTCGCCGGTGACGGGGTCGGCGATCGGCGTGCCGCCGCCGGCCGGGCGCCACCAACTCCCCTGCACGTAGCATTCGAGCATGTCAACCATGAACCTCTCCCGTCAGTAGTCGTAGAATCCTTTGCCGCTCTTGCGTCCCACCTCGCCGCGGGCGACCATCTCCCGCAGTAGCGAAGGCGGGCAGAACCGAGCGCCCAGGTCCCGCTCGAGCTGCTCGGCGATCCCGAGGCGCACGTCCAGACCGACGATGTCGGTGGTCTTCAACGGCCCCATCGGGTGCCGGTAGCCCTGCTCCATCGCGGTATCGATATCGGCCGCGCTCGCGACCCCGTCCTCAAGCATTCGGATCGCCTCGAGGGCGAGGGCGACCCCGAGCCGGGAGGAGGCGAACCCCGGCGAGTCCGCGACCGCAATCGCGTGTTTGCCCAGGGCCCGCACCCACGCCGTCGCCCGCTCGGTGAGCTCTGGTGGGGTGGCCGCGTGGGTGATGATCTCCACGAGGGTGGAGGCCGGCACCGGGTTGAAGAAGTGCAGGCCCAGGAACTGCTCCGGGCGGCGCAGCGACCGGGCCAGCACGCCGATCGGGATCGAGGAGGTGTTGCTCGCGAGGACCCCGCCGGGAGCGAGGCGTGCCTCCAGTTGGGGAAGCAGCGCGAGTTTGAGGTCCCGATCCTCCGGCACCGCTTCGACGGCGAGGCCCGCGCCGGCAAGGTCAGCTAATTCCGTGGTGGCGTGAACGGCCGCCATGAGGTCCGCGGCGTCCGCGGTGAGGCCGCGGTCGATCGACGCAGCAACGCTGCCTGCGACGCGGTCCCGGGCAGCGCGGGCCGCAGGAGCGTTCTGCTCCACGATGACGACCTCGCAGCCGGAGATGAGGAACGCGTGCGCGATGCCGGCGCCCATCCGCCCGCCACCGGCGACGCCCACGCGGGCGGGGAGATCAGGGGTCATTTCCCGCCTCGCTTCCGCTCGAGGAATGCCGTCATTCGCCGCTGCTTTTCTGGACTGTCGAACAGGCTCGCCTGCTCGGCGAGGTCGATGCCGGGGTGGGCGGTGCGCGGGGCGGCGAGCACCCGCTTCGTCGCCTGCGTAGCGGCGGGATCGAGCTTGGCGATCGCCGCCGCGAGTTCCTCCGCGCGGGCGAGGGCCGCGGCGGGGGTGTCGAGGAGGTGGGTGAACAAGCCTGCTGCGGCCGCTTCCTCGCCGGTGAGGAGGCGGCCGGTGAGGAGCATGTCTGAAGCGAGGCCATCCCCGACGATCTCCCGCAGCCGCCAGGACGCCCCGGCCGCGGCGATGATTCCCAGCCTCGTCTCCGGATTCCCGATCGTGGCCTCGCGGGAGGCGATTCGGATATCGGCGGCGTAGGCGAGTTCGGCGCCGCCCCCGAGGGCATAACCGTGGACGACGGCGAGCACCGGCATCGGTAGGGCGTGCACGCGCATGAAGACGTGGGTGTTGATGCCCTCACGCGCCTGCGCTGCGCCCCGGGCTCGCAACTCCTCGATGTCAGCTCCGGCGGCGAAGGAATCGCCCGCGCCCGCAAGGATGAGGGTCCGCGGGCTCGCCTCCAGTTCCGTGCACAGTTCGTGCAGCGCGGACACGAGGTGGGAATCGATCGCGTTCTTCTTCTCCGGGCGGTTCAGCCGGGCGAGCACGTGCGTGGGATATTCGGTGATCGACACGGGCGGGGTCATCATTGCACGCGCTCCAGGATCATCGCGGTCCCTTGCCCCACGCCCACGCACATCGTCGCGAGTCCGTACCGGGCATCCTCCCGCTCCATGCGCCCGAGCAGGGTGACCAGGAGGCGGGAGCCGGAGGAGCCGAGCGGGTGGCCGAGGGCGATGGCGCCACCATCGGTGTTCACCCGGCGGAGGTCCAGCTGCAGGCGCCGGATGCACGCGAGGGCCTGGGTCGCGAACGCTTCATTGAGTTCGATCGCGCCGATGTCCTCTATCGCGAGGCCGGCGCGAGCAAGAGCTTTCTCCGTCGCGGGCACCGGGCCGAGCCCCATCACCTCCGGAGCGAGAGCGGCCGCCGTGGCGGTGACGATCCGTGCACGGGGGCTGAGCTGGTATTTCTCGACGGCGGCCCGGGAGGCGAGGAGGAGCGCCGAAGAGCCGTCGTTGAGGGCCGAGGAGTTCCCAGCGGTGACGACGCTGCCGCCGGAGACCACCGGGCGGAGTTCCGCCAGCGCGGCGAGGGACGTATCGGGCCGGGGGCCTTCATCGGTGGTGACGGTACGGGTGCCGCGGCGGCCGAGATCAACGGTGATGGGCAGGATCTCGTCGTCGAAATGGCCCGCCGCCATCGCGCGCAGCGCCCGTTGGTGGCTCTCGAAGGCGAAACCGTCGGCTTCGGCCCGGGAGATCGCCTCGGTGCGGGCGACCTCTTCGGCCGTTTCCGGCATCGAGTAGGTCGCCTTATCGCGCGCGGCGAGGGCGGGATTGGTGAAGCGCCACCCGATGGAGGTATCGAACTGGGGGCCCGGCCCCGACCAGGGCCGCGCAGGTTTCGCTTGGACCCACGGCGCGCGGGTCATCGATTCCACCCCGCCGGCGAGGACGACATCGGCGTCGCCGGCCCGGATCGCCTGCGCGCCCGAAGCAGCCGCGGTCATGCCCGATGCGCACAAG
>JAJYRV010000158.1 GCA_021793935.1 Actinomycetes bacterium
GCGCGACTGTTCGGGCCACTTACTGATGATGTCTGCTGCGGTGCTCACAGGTCCTCCTCGGGTGGGGCTCTTCACGCCTCGGCTGAAACGCGTGGCCCCACGCTAAGAACTGCGACGCCGGTCCACAACCCCCTTGCGTCAAGGGGGCCCCTCGGTGCTCTGCTTCCGGCACGCGGATGGCCAGTTGCACACGATTGCTCACGTGCAGATTCGCGTACAGGCTGGGGGCTGAAATCGTCCGTCTGGCGGGTTCTTGTTTTACAGGTCCTCGTTCATGATCGGACACGAGTACGGCCCGTTAGGGCAAGTGGGCATCGGGATCCCTCGCCGTCGGAAATTCCAGGTCCGCTCACCGCGGGCGAACGGCTCCGCTGCCGGGCACCTGGGCGGAGCGTTCAGATGTCGCCGGCACCCACCATCAACAAGACGCCCGCCGTGCCCACAGCGATGCTGAAGTAGATCGCGAGGCGAAGCCCGTTGAGATCGTCGGTAATTATCGTCGGCGCCGTCAGCGCCATGATCGCGAGGATCCCCCCGCCGGTATCGCGCCGCTGGGATGCGCGGGCGAGCGCACGCCCGACCGTCACCGCTAATGCGGCGAGGAAGAAAATGCTCGCAACTGCTGCCATTAACCGGCCATGGTATCTGCTCAACCAGAGGAGCGAAATGCCTACCTAAACGAAGAGGCGCAGAGTAGGGTCGAAAAAAGAGTCCCACCGCGCCCCTCGGTGCACTCACCGCCAAGGAGCGATGGTCTACTTGAGGAGTGCAGCAATGACGAGCAACAGTTTCAATTCCCTGAGCCAGTTCACGGTTGCGGACCAAGAGTATGACATCCATCGCCTCGATGCGATCGAAACGAACGTCAACCTCCCCTACAGCATGAAGGTGCTGCTGGAGAATCTGCTCCGCAATGAGGACGGTCGGCTGGTGACGGCCGAGCATGTCACGGCGCTCGCGCAGTGGGACCCGACGGGAGAATCGAGCACCGAGATCCCCTACACGCCGGCGCGGGTGTTGATGCAGGACTTCACCGGGGTGCCCTGCGTGGTCGACCTCGTAGGGATGCGAGATGCCATGGCCGACCTCGGCGGCGATCCCCGCAAGATCAACCCGCTTATCCCGACCGAACTCGTGATCGACCACTCCGTCGTCGCGGACGTCTTCGACCGGCCCGATGCGTACAAGATCAACGCGAACCTCGAGTTTGAGCGCAACGAGGAGCGCTACCAATTGCTCCGGTGGGCACGGCAGGCGTTCGATGATTTTCTGGTGGTCCCCCCGAACACGGGAATCTGCCACCAGGTGAACCTCGAATACCTTTCCCGCGTCGTGTTCACCCGCGAACGCGACGGCAAACTCGAGGCCTACCCTGACACCCTCGTCGGCACTGACTCCCACACACCGATGGTCAATGGGCTGGGTGTGCTTGGTTGGGGGGTCGGGGGAATTGAAGCGGAAGCGGCGATGCTCGGCCAACCGATGAGCATGCTCATCCCCGAAGTGATCGGCGTGAAACTCACCGGGGAGCTGCGGGAAGGCACCACGGCGACCGACCTTGTGCTCACCGTGACCGAACTCCTGCGCAAGACCCGGGTCGTGGGCAAATTTGTGGAGTTCTTCGGCCCCGGCGTTGCCCACGTTCCCCTCGCCAACCGCGCGACGCTCGGGAATATGAGCCCCGAATATGGGTCCACGTGCGCGATCTTCCCGATCGACGAAGAGACGCTGAGATACATGCGCCTGACCGGCCGCAGTGAGGAACAGATCCGCCTGGTGGAGGCGTACGCGAAGGAACAGGACCTGTGGCACGATCCTGACCGTCCCGCCGACTACAGCCAGGTCGTGGAGCTCAACCTCAGCGACGTCATGCCCTCGATCGCCGGCCCGAAGCGCCCCCAGGATCGGATCCCGCTGAGCATCGTACCCGGAACCGTCGGCGCACTCCTCAGCGGCGAGTCCCAGGAGCAGGCGCTCAAGGCTGGGGGAGTGGACCAAGGGTCATGGGCCTCCTTCCCGGCCTCCGACCCGATCACCTTCCACACCGGCGACCGCATCGACGAACCGCCCCGGGACTACGAGGCGCAGGAGCACGATGGGGCGGGAGCCACCTGGCCAAGCGACCCGGCGCAGATCACTCTCGACGGCGAGGACGTGGACCTCGACCACGGCGACGTCGTCATCGCCGCAATCACCTCCTGCACCAACACCTCCAACCCCGAGGTGATGATCGGAGCGGGGCTGCTCGCGAAGAAGGCCGTGGAACGCGGATTGCGCCGCAAACCCTGGGTGAAGACGACCCTCGCCCCGGGCTCACGCGTCGTGACGGACTATTTCGAACGCGCCGGGCTCACGCCATACCTGGAGAAGCTCGGCTTCAGTCTCGTGGGATATGGCTGCACGACCTGCATCGGCAACTCCGGCCCCCTCATCCCCGAGGTGAGCGAAGGGGTGGACGAAAAGGACCTCACCGTGTGCGCCGTGCTCTCCGGGAACAGAAACTTCGAGGGCCGGATCCACGGCGAAGTGAAGATGAACTTCCTCGCCTCCCCGCCGCTCGTGATCGCCTACGCGCTCGCCGGCACGATGCGCACCAACGTGCTCCAAGACTCCCTCGGTGAGGATGAGAACGGCGAACCGGTCTACCTTCGAGACATCTGGCCCTCCAGCGATGAAGTGCAGGCAGTCATCGCGGAGAATCTTGAGGCGAAAATGTTCTCCGAGGGCTATTCCGACGTCTTCACCGGTGACGAGAACTGGCGCAACATGCAGATCCCCGCCGGGGACATGTTCGAATGGGCCGACGACTCCACCTACGTGCGCCAGCCCCCGTTCTTCGATGGGATGCAGCGCGAACCCGCTCCTATTTCCGATATCACCGGGGCACGGGTGCTGGCGAAACTCGGGGACTCCGTCACGACCGACCACATCTCTCCCGCCGGTGCAATAGCCGGGAACTCCCCGGCCGGGCGCTACCTGCGAGACCACGGGGTCGAGCGGCGAGACTTCAACTCCTACGGTTCTCGGCGCGGTAATCACGAGGTGATGATGCGGGGCACCTTCGCGAACGTGCGGCTTCGTAACGAACTCGCCCCCGGGACCGAAGGTGGAGTGACCCGTCATCTTCCCAGTGGGGAACAGATGTCGATCTACGACGCTGCGATGTCCTACATCGACGACGACGTGCCGCTGTTGGTCATCGCTGGAGCGGAGTACGGCTCCGGTTCCTCCCGGGACTGGGCCGCCAAGGGGACCCTGCTCCTCGGAGTGCGCGCCGTGCTCGCCGCGTCCTATGAACGTATCCACCGCTCCAACCTCATCGGGATGGGGGTCTTGCCCCTGCAGTTCAACGAGGGGGATACGGCAGAATCCCTCGGACTCACTGGCGAGGAGATCTACTCCATCACCGGCCTCGAGGGGCAGACGCACATCCCGCAAGAGGTGACGGTGACGGTGGAGGACGGCAGCGAATCAGGCAACTCCTCGCGCGAGTTCACCGCAACGGTGAGGATCGACACTCCCGCGGAAGAGTCCTACTTCGTCCACGGCGGCATCCTCCCCTACGTCCTGCGGAACCTCCTCGAGGCCTAACCATTCGGGGAGCGGGAGCGTGGGCCGAACCAACCCGGGACGTTCGGCCCGCACGAAAGCGGAAACCGCGTGCGAAGGTGGAGCTGGAAGGGAGCGGCGCCTCCCGCTCCCGCAACGGAAGGGAGTAGGCAATGAAAGCCCTCGTTTATCACGGGCCGGGGAAGAAGTCCTGGGAAGACGTTCCTGACCCACAGATCATCAACGGGACTGACGCGATCGTACAGATCGATACGACGACCATCTGCGGAACCGACCTGCATATTTTGCAGGGGCACGTCCCCGCGGTGGAGCCGGGCCGGATCCTCGGGCACGAAGGGGTCGGCACGATCACCGAAGTGGGCGACGCCGTTACCAGCCTCAAGGTCGGCGACCGGGTCATCGTCTCTTGCGTGTGTGCCTGCGGCACGTGTTCCTACTGCCACAAACAGCTGCCTTCGCACTGCCTGGCGGACGAAGGCGGATCGGGGGTGGGCTGGATCTTCGGTCACCTCATCGACGGCACCCAGGCAGAATACGTTCGCGTGCCGTTCGCCGAGAACTCGCTGCACAAACTCCCCGACGGCGTAAGCGACGAGGCGGGCATCATGCTCTCCGACATCCTGCCCACGGGCTTCGAGATCGGTGTGCGCTACGGCAGGGTAGCCCCGGGGGACGTCGTCGCCGTCGTTGGCGTGGGTCCCGTCGGGCTCTCGGTGGTGATGACGGCGAGCCTCTACGGCGCTTCGCGGATCATCGCGATCGACCTCGATGACAACCGGATGGAGATGGCCAAACAGTTCGGCGCGACCGACAGCGTCAACAGCGGTGACGCGGACTGGAAGGACCAGGTCCTTGCGATGACTGACGGGCTGGGCGTGGACGCCGCCGTAGAAGCCGTTGGTATCCCGGCCACGTTCGACATGTGCGTGGAAATCCTCCGCCCCGGCGGGACCCTCGCGAACGTGGGGGTGCACGGAGAGTCAGTGGATCTACCGATCCAGGATCTGTGGATCAAGGACATCGCGATCACGACCGGACTCGTATCCGCCACGACGACGCCGATGCTGCTCAAGCTCGTCGCACAGGGCAAGCTCACACCCGAGCAGTTCGTCACCCACCGGTTCAAACTGGAGGACATGATGGAGGCGTACGACACCTTCGAGCGTGCCGCCGAAACCGGTGCGATGAAGCTCGCGATCAGTAAATAGTCCGACCAGGGGCGCGCTCATCGGGGAACTACCCCCGAGCGCGCCCCCTTTTTCTGCCTCGGCTAAGGCAGCTGCTTGGAGCGGATCACACCGATGAGCATCTCCCCGGTGTCGTCGAACTGCTGTTGAATCTCCTCATTGTGTTTGCCCCGTTCATACGTCCAGAGGCTCACACCGACCGCGGCAGCCAGGCCAAGCACGAACCCAGGCACGAGTTCGTAGAGGCCAGTGGTGTCGAAGGCGGACCAGATGAACACCGTCACCGACCCCACGAAGATCCCCGCGAACGCGCCCCAGTTGGTGAGTCTGCGCCAGAACAGGCTGAGCAGGATGATCGGCCCGAACGCAGCCCCGAAGCCTGCCCAGGCGAAGCCGACCAGCCCGAGAATCGTGTCGTTGGGGCTGATCGCCAGGACCGCGGCGATGATCGCCACCGCAAGCACGCAGGCGCGCCCGAGGCGCACCAATGCCCGTTCCGAGGGTGGCCTGCGCGCGAACACCTTGTACAGATCCTCGACCAGCGCTGAGGAACACACAATGAGCTGGGAGGAGA
>JAJYRV010000159.1 GCA_021793935.1 Actinomycetes bacterium
TAATAACCGCGACGTTTAGAAGGGTGGGGGGCCGGGGGTGTGGTCGGTGTCGTTTTTGTGGTTGAACCTGCGGCGGTTCACCCCCGGCTCGTACGCAGGGAAACCTTCTAGCCGCGCACGGTATGCGGGCAGGAATGCGAGGCGGGAGGCTGATTCCGTCACGAGCACTACCACAAGGGGTCTAAAATGGGAACGAATCTGTACTTCTCCAGCAATGTGGGTTGGGGTTGTTAGTACTGCCGAGGAGGCTTGATCGTGTCTGCACCGCCAGCAGCACCTGCGGCGCCGAAGAAGAAGCGCGGCATCGGCACCCTATACCGCGGCCATGAAGGAATGTGGTCGTGGGTCGCGCACAGGGTGACCGGGATGCTCATTTTCCTTTTCCTGCTCGTTCACGTGCTCGATACCGCGCTCGTGCGGGTCGACCCCGAGCTCTATAACAGCGTCATCGGGCACTACCAGACGCCGATCATGGGGCTCGGCGAAGCCGGCCTCGTCGCCGCGATCGTCTACCACGCCTTCAACGGCGTGCGCGTGTTCTTCGTGGACTTCTCCACGTGGGGAGCGCGCCACCAGCGCTTGCTGTTCTGGATCGTCATCGGCCTGTTCGTCGTCACGATGGCCGGGTTCCTCCCCCGCCACCTGATGAACGTGTTCGGGGGTTAATCATGAACAACGTCAAAGTCGCACTTCCCAACGATCCATACACCCGGCGCACATCCACCCGCGGGAACTTCGAACTCTACGGGTGGATGTTCATGCGCATCTCCGGGGTCGTGCTCATCGTGCTCATCTTCGGGCACCTGTTCATGAACCTCATGGTCGGCGAAGGGGTGAACGCCCTCAACTTCGGTTTCGTCGCCGGCAAGTGGGCGAGCCCGTTCTGGCAGATCTGGGACCTGCTCATGCTGTGGCTCGCGATGCTGCACGGCACCAACGGGGTCCGCACCATCATCAACGACTACGCCGAACGCAACGGCACCCGGGCGGTGTTGAAGGTCCTCACCTACGGCGCGTGCGCGATCACGATCGTGCTCGGCACCCTGGTGATCTTCACCTTCGACCCCTGCCCCGCCGGCGCAGCCTCCGAACTGCTGCCCTCGTTCTGCCAAGCCTGACCCTAGGAGAAACGCAATAATGCAGACACACCGCTACGACGTCGTCATCGTTGGCGCCGGTGGCGCCGGCATGCGCGCGGCCCTGGAATCCTCGAAACGGGCACGCACCGCCGTCATCACCAAGCTCTACCCCACCCGCTCCCACACGGGCGCGGCCCAAGGTGGGATGTGCGCCGCGCTGGCGAACGTAGAGGACGACAACTGGGAATGGCACACCTTCGACACCGTCAAGGGTGGGGACTACCTCGTTGACCAGGACGCCGCGGAAGTGATGGCCAAGGAGGCCATCGACGCCGTCCTCGACCTGGAGAAGATGGGCCTGCCGTTCAACCGCACCCCCGAGGGGCGGATCGACCAGCGCCGCTTCGGCGGGCACACCCGTAACCACGGGGAGGCCCCCGTGCGCCGCTCCTGCTACGCCGCGGACCGGACCGGGCACATGATCCTGCAGACGCTGTACCAGCAGTGCGTCAAGCACGACGTGGAGTTCTTCAACGAGTTCTACGTCCTCGACCTGCTGTTGCTCGACGACGAGGAGAAGGGCAACGGGAACAAGCGGGTCGCCGGGGTCGTCGCCTACGAGCTCGCCACCGGCGAGATCCACGTGATCCAGGCCAAGTCGGTGGTGTTCGCAACCGGCGGGGCGGGCAAGATCTTCAAGACCACCTCGAATGCCCACACCCTCACCGGGGACGGCATGGCGATCACCTTCCGCAAGGGCCTGCCGCTGGAGGACATGGAATTCTTCCAGTTCCACCCCACCGGCCTCGCCGGGCTCGGCATCCTGTTGTCCGAGGCGGCCCGGGGTGAGGGCGGGATCCTGCGTAACGCCGATGGGGAGCGCTTCATGGAACGCTACGCCCCGACGATCAAGGACCTCGCGCCGCGGGATATCGTCGCCCGCTCGATGGCGAACGAGGTCCGCGAGGGCCGGGGGGCGGGGCCGAACAAGGACTACGTGCTCCTCGACCTCACTCACCTCGAGCCCGAACACATCGACGCGAAGCTCCCCGACATCACCGAGTTCGCCCGCACCTACCTCGGGGTGGAGCCCTACACCGAACCGATCCCGGTGTTCCCCACCGCGCACTACATCATGGGCGGGGTGCCCACGAACGTCGAGGCTGAGGTGCTGCGCAACAACGAGGACATCGTGCCGGGGCTGTACGCGGCCGGTGAGGTCGCGTGCGTATCGGTGCACGGGTCGAACCGGCTGGGCACGAACTCCCTGCTCGACATCAACGTGTTCGGGCGCCGCGCCGGCATCGCCGCCGCGGAATACGCCAGCAGGGCCGACTACGTCGAGCTTCCGGAGAACCCCGAAGCGCTCGTCACCGCCGAACTCAAGGCGATGCTCGCCCGTGATGTGGGCGAGCGAGTCGCCGACATCCGCCGGGACCTGCAGGAGACGATGGACGCGGACGTGCAGGTGTTCCGCACCGCTGAAACGCTGCAGAAGGCGCAGGCGGAGGTGCAGGAGCTGCAGCAGCGTTACAACCGGGTCTCGGTGCAGGATAAGGGCAAGCGGTTCAACACTGAACTCATGGAAGCCTTCGAGCTCGGTTTCATGCTCGACCTCGCCGAATCGGTCATCGCTGCGGCCCTGAACCGGGAGGAATCCCGCGGCGGGCACTACCGGGAGGACTTCCCCAACCGCGATGACGAGAACTGGATGAAGCACACGATGGTGTACCGCGTCGAAGACGAGGGCGGGGAGACGGATGCGGCCGGGATTGCTCCCCACCACTTCGAGATTGACTACAAGCCGGTAGTGGTCACCCGCTACCAGCCGATGGAGCGTAACTACTGATGACTGCGACAGCTGACGCCGTGACCCAGTTCACGGTCACTTTGAAGATCGAGCGGTTCAATCCCGACGCGGAGAACCCGCAGAGCTACTGGCAGGAGTTCCAGGTCCCGGCGGAGGGAACCGACCGGCTGCTGGACGCCCTGCACAAGATCAAGTGGGATGAGGACGGATCGCTCTCCTTCCGCCGCTCCTGCGCGCACGGGATCTGCGGATCCGATGCGATGCGGATCAACGGCCGGAATCGCCTCGCGTGCAAGACCCTGCTGAAGGATCTCAACCCGGACAAGCCGATCACGGTGGAACCGCTCAAGGGCCTGCCGGTGGAGAAGGACCTCATCGTGGACATGGAGCCGTTCTTCGCCTCCTACCGCGAGATCATGCCCTTCCTCATCACCGACGGCACCGAGGAACCCACGCGCGAACGGGTCCAATCCCCCGAACAGCGCGCGATCTTCGACGATACGACCAAGTGCATCCTGTGCGCGGCCTGCACCGCCTCCTGCCCGGTGTTCTGGGCGGATGGGCAGTACTTCGGCCCCGCGGCGATCGTCAACGCCCACCGATTCATCTTCGATTCCCGTGATGAGGGCGGCGATCAGCGCCTGGAGATCCTCAACGATAAGGAAGGGGTGTGGCGCTGCCGCACGACCTTCAACTGCACCGAGGCCTGCCCTCGTGGCATCGAGGTCACCAAGGCGATCGCCGAGGTGAAGCGGGCGATGCTCACCCGCGCATTCTAATCACGCGGGCGCTGCGCCAACTTTGTTTTGAGCTTGCCCAGCGGGCTGTCCGGCGTCGCACGCACGAGCGGCGGTGGGCCCGCTGGGGCGGGCGCGTCGTCGGCCGCAGTCACCTCGCCGGGATAGGTGTGCCCATCGGGCTGGTTCTCGCGGGCGAGGTACTCCTTGATCCGCGTGATCCACCCGCCCGTGCGCGCCCGGCGCTGTTTGGCCTCGGCGGCCGCCTCGGTGGCCGAGTAGGCGTCGTTGGCTGCCGGTAGGGGCTGCACGAGCCCCGTGTACGCGCCGTACTCCCACTCGAGGGTCTCCGGGGCGGAGACGGACACGTAGTTCGGCGACTGGTCCTGGTGCTGGAGCATGTCCTTGGTGAGCTTCGGCGGGGCGGGGGGATCCGCCGTCCACGCCGCGGCCATGAGGGTGACCCGGGCGGCGATGTTGAGCCACAGCAGGAGCGTGGCCACCGCCCCCGCGGAGGCGAGCAGCGGGTTGTCGGAAACATTCGCGACGACGCTCGCACCGAGGAAACGCAACGCCCCGGTCCCGACCGCGCCGAGCAACGCGCCGCGCCACAGTTGGGGCCACGGCACCCGGGCGCCGGCGAGCCCGCGGAAGAGCAACATGAGCACGCTCGCGTCGACGACGAGGCCGATGAGGATCGTCATCCCCTGCAGCACGAACCGCGTGTCGGGGATGATCCCCCAGTGCCCGATCGTCTCCTGGATCCAGTCGAAGGCCGCCCGGCCCCCGACGGAGAGCAGCGAGGTGAGGAGCACGGAGAGGGCGAGGCCGACGAACGCCCCGAGGTCCCGAAGTTTGCTGATCGCGAAGTTCTCCGCCGCGTTGTGCAACCCGAACATCGACCGCAGCGAGGTGCGCAGGGATTTCATTACCCGGGTCGCGGTGTTGAGGAGCACGAGCACGGCGATGACCCCGGTGATGCTCCAGCCCACGTCCGAGCCGAGGTTGTTCGGGTCGATCCCCTGCCCGTCCCCGGTGTCGATGACGCCGGGCAGGAGGTTGTCGATCTGGGTGAAGACGGCGTCGCGGAACTCCGGGTTACGGCGGAAGACCCCGACCATCGCCGTCAGCGCGATCGTCAGGGCGGCGGCGACGGAGAGCAGCCCGGTGAGGGCGATCCCGCCGGAGAGCTGCCCGCCCATGCCGGTGGAATAGCGTTTGAGGGCCCGGGCGACGCGTTGGCGCGCCCACCACTGACTCGCCGAGGTGACGAATCCCTTGAGTTTATCCACAACGATTCTCGCCTTCTTCCGCTTTATCCCTGAAGGTGGAAGCTCTGGACTTTACGCCACATCTGCCCCTCGTGTTCAAACAAGTCGATCGCCGAAACGGTGAATTCGGCGCGGAAGCCCTTCATCTCTTCCTGCGCGCGATCCAACCGGGCGTCCTCCAGGTGGTGGGCGATCGTCACGTGCGGGTGATACGGGAACTGCAGTTCTTGGGCGAGCACGCCGTCGTTGATCCGCTCCTGCAGCGCGGTGCACTCATCCCAGCCCCGGCGCAGGGCGACGTAGACCACCGGCGAGACCGGCCGGAAGGTTCCCGTGCCGGTGAGCGACATCGTGAACGGGGCGTAGCCCGCGGCGACCCGCTCCAGCGCGAGCTGCACGTCGGGCAGCAGTTCGCCGTCGACC
>JAJYRV010000160.1 GCA_021793935.1 Actinomycetes bacterium
TGCTCCTCGAGTTCAATGGGTGGGGCGAGGTTGTCTTCGAGGGCGTGACCCTCGAGGCAGGGGCGGACTATGAGATCGACGGCGAGAAGATCGAATTCCTCCCACCGGGCCTGGCCACGCTGAGCGAGGGCGGGACACTCACCGTCGGGGTTGAAACGACGGTCACGCAGGCTGGAACGCTGGAGAACACGGCCAACATCGTCATCGATAACAACCCCTACGATCCGTCGGGTACGACGAACTGGGCAACGCTCGCGATCACCAAGGTCGACGGGGAAAGCGACGACGCGCTCGCGGGTGCCGAGTTCGACGTCCTCGATAAGGAATCCGAAGAGCTCATCGGCACCCTCACCACGGATGCCGCTGGGAACGCGTCCATCACCGTCTGGGTCGGAAACGACACGGACACGTACCGCGACGTTATCCTCCAGGAAACCAAGGCCCCGGCCGGATACGTCCTGGCCGATGGCGATGGCGCCGAATACCGCCTGCAGGCAGGCGAAAGCGTCGAGACGTCGATCACGTCCGATACGGTGAGCAACACGAAGCAGGGTGTCCCCGACCTTCCCCTCACCGGTGCGCAGGGGACCCTCCTGTTCACCGTCGTCGGGATCGGGCTCATCGGCGCGGGCGCCGCAGCCGTGGCGGTGCGCCGTGCACGTGCTGACCGCTAGGGTCTGACCCGCTGAGGGCGGGAGCAGCAACGTTCCCGCCCTCAGGCGTGCCGAGACGGATGGAGACATGGCAACAACATTGACCCGGCGCCACAGCAGTGCAAACAGCGGCAGGACCACCCCGCAGCAGTGGCGGATGCCCTGGGGGACCGCCGCCATCGGGCTGGTGATGCTCCTGGGCGTGCTCCTCCTCCTGTACCCGTCGACGGCGAGCTGGTTCGCCCAGTACAACCAATCCAGAGTCATCGAGAACACCAGCGCCCGCACCGATGAGGGGCCGCCCTCGCGCCTGCAGAACGAACTCTCGCGGGCTCGTGAGTACAACGATGCCCTGGCCATCGGGGAGTCGGTGCTCAGCCCCGAGAGCAACGTGCCGACCAGCCAGAGCGCGGCCGTGGGCGGGTTCGATTATCACGATCTCCTCAGGGCCAGCCCGGACGGGGTGATGGCGCGGATACGGATTCCCGCTATCGGCGTCGAGCTGCCGATCTATCACGGCACCAGCGATGAGGTTCTCGCCAAGGGGGTCGGCCACCTCGAGGGGAGCTCCCTGCCCGTGGGGGGAACCTCCCAACATTCGGTGCTCACGGCCCACCGCGGCCTGCCCTCAGCCGAACTGTTCAACGACCTGCACCGGCTCACCGTGGGCGATACCTTCACGGTCGAAGCCTTCGGCGAGGTGCTCACCTACCGCGCCACCCAGACGGCGACGATCCTCCCGGACGAAACGCAGAGCCTGCTACCGCAACAGGGCGAGGACCTCATGACCCTGGTCACGTGTACCCCGCTGGGCATCAATACCCACCGGTACCTCGTCACCGGGGAGCGCGTCACTCCCACGCCGATCGGCGACGTCCAGCGGGCAGGGGCGTCCCCGCAGATACCGGGATTCCCGTGGTGGGCCCTCGCGCTGGCGGCCGCGATCGGTGCCTATACGGCCGTCGTCATCCGGAGCGGGAAACCGAAACCCACGAGCAACGCGCGGGCCCGTTCCCGCCACCCGGGCGCCCCGCGCCTGTTAGGGTATGGCGCAAGTCACATGGATGACGCTTTCGGACCCGACGATGGAGACGGTGATGGAGAGGTTAGCTCAACGGCTTGGACTCAAAACTAATCCCCAGATATTTTTCTGGTCCGCAGGCCTGATGGTGTTGTTCCTCATCCTCGTGCTCGTGTTCCAAGAACCCGTCGCGAGGATCTTTACTTCCAGCCGGTTGTGGGTGGTGACCAACCTGGGCTGGTTCTTCGTGCTCGGGGTGAGTGCGTGGCTGCTGTTCCTCATCTGGGCGGCGGTGAGTAAATACGGCAAGATCCGGTTGGGGAAGGACGGCGACAAACCGCAATACTCCAACGTTTCCTGGTTCACCATGCTGTTCGCCGGGGGGATCGGCACGGTACTGATGTTCTGGGGCGTGGCAGAGCCGATCTCTCACTTCGCCCAGCCGCCCATGCCCGATGTGCAACCCTTCAGCGCCGAGGCGGCGGAAGACGCGATGGGGTTCTCGATCTACCACCTCGGGTTGCACACGTGGACGATCTTCACCCTCCCCGGCCTCGCGTTCGGCTACTTCATCTACCGTTACGATCTGCCGATGCGGGTCTCCTCGGTGTTCTATCCGTTCCTGAAAGAGAAGATCTACGGGCCCATCGGGAAAACCATCGACGTGTTCGCGATCCTGGGAACCCTGTTCGGGCTCGCCGTCTCGCTCGGGCTCGGCACCTCCCAGATCAACGCCGGCCTCAACCACCTCTTCGGGGTGCCCGATAGCGTGTGGCCGAAGGTTCTCATCATCACGCTCCTGACCGCGGTGGCGACCTGGTCGATCGTGCGGGGCCTGGACAAGGGCGTGAAGTTCCTCTCCAACCTCAACATCGGCATGGCGGTCGGGCTCATGCTGTTCGTGCTCTTCTTCGGCGATACGATCTTCCTCCTGCGCCAACTCATCGAATCCGTGGGAATCTATGCGCAGAACATCGTCCCGCTCTCGTTCTGGAACGACGCGATGAGCCAATTCACCACCGAGGGCTGGGGCTGGCAGATCGACTGGACGGTGTTCTACTGGGCGTGGACGGTCACCTGGTCCCCATTCATGGGGGTGTTCCTCGCTCGGATCTCCCGCGGGCGCACGATCCGAGAATTCGTTATCGGGGTGCTCCTCGCCCCGGCCACGTTCACGCTCATCTGGTTCGTCATCTTCGGCTGGAGCGCGATGGAGCTCGACGGCATCGGCGGTATGGGCGGCGCGATCTCCGACATGGTCGTCAACCAGGGGCAAGTGCCCATCGCGATCTACGAGTTTCTCGAACATTTCCCCGCCGCGCAGCTCGTGCAGGGGCTCGCCGTGGTCATCGTTGCGCTGTTCTTCGCCACCTCCTCCGACTCGGCCTCCCTCGTGGTGGACATGCTCTGCACCGGGAGAGAGACTCCCGGACCCGTTAGGCAGCGGGTGTTCTGGGGCGTGGCGGAAGGAGCCGTCGCCGCGGTGCTCATCGTTCTGGGCGGGGAAGCGGGGATCGAGGCGCTGCAAGAAGTGATCACGGTCGTCGGCCTGCCGATCTTCGTCATGGTGTTCACGATGCTGTTCGCCCTCGTGCACGCCTTGCGTCGAGAACGGATCGAAGTGTTCGTGCCCGCGGCGCCCAGTGCCCGCGAGCAGGAGTCGCAGGAGACCAGATCCGGGGGAGCCTGACCTTTCGATTCCCGCATAATGGTGCGGGTTTACAGGTAGGATGGGGGCCCCTACCATACAAGCTAAATCGGCCTCATCTTCGAAAGAAGTGTGATGATGAATGTCTTCTTTGTGCCCAAGGAGCGTGAAGCCTTCGGAGTAGTCGTCCCGTTCGATATGGAACTGGACTCAGAACTGTGGCGATGGGTTCCCGCTGACGTCGATCTGCTCATCACCCGCACCCCGTACATCGACGCCGCCGTCGACGTCGATTTCATCCGAGAAATCTCCCACGCCGACGCCCTCGCCCTCGCCTCGCGCAGCTTGACCGCCGGGCGCGTTCGCACAGTGGCATACGCGTGTGCGTCGGGAAGCTTCATCGGTGGAGCCGGGGGCGAGCGCGAGATCCGTGACGCCATGGTCGCGGCTGGCGCGGAGCACGCGCTCACCACCTCCGGCGCGTTCGTTGAGGCCCTCGCGCATCTCGGCGTCAACCGGGTTGCGGTGGCGACACCGTACGTCGCCCAACTCTCGCACTTCCTCGACCGCTTCCTCCGCGAGTACGAGGTCGAGGTCGTCAACCACGGCGCCCTCGGGTTTGACCGCGAGATCTGGGGAGTGAGCCAACTCGTGACGGCGGACCTCGTCCGCGAAGTCGATCATCCCCAGGCGCAGGCGATCCTCGTCAGTTGCACGAACCTGGCCACCTACGACGTCATCGCCTCACTGGAACGCGAGCTCGGCAAGCCCGTCATCACCGCAAATCAGGCAACGATCTGGGCGGCCCTACGGCGCCTGGGGCGCAGCGCGGTCGGGCCCGAGCAGCGACTCCTTCATCAAACGGGTGCCATCCCCATCGTCCCCTCTGCTCACGACGTGATCATCGGCGAGGCCGAGACGATTGCCTGATGCCTCACGCTCGTTCGAACCGCAACGTTTCCCCGGCGGCGCCGTTCATCCACACGTCCTGGCACGCTGCGGCGAACTCGGCCAACCCCTCCTCGATCGCGGCAAAGACGTTCCCGGGGATCCAACCGATGTCCCCGTTGATGAGCAGATTGTTACGGCCGTAGAACACGGCGAGATCAACGATGTCCGTGCCCGTGTCGCCCCCTTCGCCTTCGCGATACCCGTAACCGGGGTTGCCGAGTTCGGTGGCGGAGAAGCGGAAATAGCAGACGTCGCCGGGGATCGGGGTGACCGTGGTGTTTTCCGGCCCAGGATCGCTGGCGAAGGCGGGGACGAGGTTATAGATCTCATTCCGCGCATACTTGCCGTGGTACACCTGGCTCACCTGCGGAAGCGCGTCCCAGACCGCGGCGGCCGTCCGGGGGGCTTCCTCCTCAAGGAGCCGCGCCCGGCAGGACACCCCTCGCTTCTCCAGCGTAATGGTGATGTATCGACTCATTTCTCCTCCATCTGCTCTCGAGCACGAACGTGAAAGGACCCCACGTGACGACGATCGGTTTTCTCTACCCCGGCTACGCCGCCGAGGATGACTACCCGTTTATGCAAGGTCTACTTCCTGAGGATATCGAACTCAAGGTCGTCCACACCTCCGTGGGGGTCGACGCGCACGAGGTGGAAGCGCTCCTGGATCTGGGCGGGAGTGAACGTCTCCTCGCCGGAGCCGATGAACTGCGCGAGGTGGGGGTGGACGCCGCGATGTGGGCGTGCACCTCGGGGAGTTTCGTGTTCGGGCCCCGCGGCGCGAGGAGGCAGGCGCAGGAGATCGCCGACGCCCTCGGCGTGCCCGCATCCTCGACATCGATCGCGTTCGTCGAGGCCCTCGACCACCTCGGGTTCTCGAGCGTTGCGGTCGCGGCGACCTACCCGCCGGAGGTCTCGGCACACTTCCAACACTTCCTTGAGGACGCCGGGATCCAGGTGTGCTCACTGGTGAGCCACGACATTGCCACGGCGGCGCTCGCCGGCGAGCTCAGCGACGAGGGCGTGCTCGACCTGGCG
>JAJYRV010000161.1 GCA_021793935.1 Actinomycetes bacterium
GAGGCCGAGCGCGCCGCCGCCTTCCCCGACTTCCTCCATCACTACAATCACCACCGCGGCCACACCGCACTCAACGGCGCCTCACCCGCCAGCCGCGTACCCAACCTGAGTGGGCAGAACACCTAGGCGTCGTCAACCGGTGGGTCGCGCTGTTTCGCCAAATGTCAGACGACGGCACGTGGGCGCTGCCCGTCCACACCAATACGGTCAGCGCTTTCGCGGGCATGAGTGCGGATGCCCTCTCCTCCAGCCTGAAAGCAATGGCGCGAACGACGACGAGCCTGGGCGCCTCCGTCAGTAGCAGCAGCGGTTCCGGGGGATCCGTCGGCGGTGGTGGGGGAGGCGGCGGCGGAGGCCGATGGTAAGAACTTCGCGCATAGGGAAATAACTTCGCCCTCACGGGTGTTCACTCATATACTGGGAATCGCTACGAGCGGTGCCAGCCGCCACTTGTGGTGATAACTCAATAGGGGGTGATCGGTTTCGACGGCAGTCGTCGATCCAGGAGAAGCGGGCCGAGGATGCAAAGTCATCTCGTTAACGATTCTTTGCAAACAATTAGGTGCCAAATCTAACCGCACCGACTTCGCCCTCGCTGCCTAAGTAGCGCGAGCCCGAAGTCCGTTAGCCCGAGCTAGCTCTCGACTCGGTGTCTAGCGTCATCTAGAGAGCCACTGCTCACATCCTTCGTTGCCGGGGGTGTGGGGACTCTCAGGCAACTGAGTTCGTCAGCGCCTAGTCTGCGAGAGCGCTGGAACTGAGAAAACGTTCAGCAGTCTGCGCCCGGAGAAGCCCTGGACTACCACTGTCGGACGCGGGTTCAATTCCCGCCACCTCCACTGAAGAAGATGACCTCGGAACGCCGAATTGTTCCGAGGTCACCTTATTTGTCGAGAACAATCCACTCGCAGGAAGCCGACCACTTGCGCCTAACGAGCAGGACCTGAATCCGGGCGCTGAGGGTTCGGATTTGTCCACCTCAAACCTGCGGGTAGATCCGCCCTGCCCCTGCAGGTTTCTCTACTAGCGTCGCGTTGACCTCGTCTTCTCGCGAGGAAAGACTCCAGCAGTTGCAGTTGTCACCGGGACCTTATGTGCCCAGTGTGGAGAGCAGCACCACGACTACCCCGTAGTTTCAAGTATGGGAAACGCCGGTACGGATGATCACAACTAGTAGCGCGATTGGGGGCCTTGCCATCTTGGCGGGCTCGTTGGAGATTTGATGGTGTCTCACAAATCGAGCCTGTACCGAGTTTGATTTCAAGAGCCACCCAAGAACCGTCGAGGTCTTCGACGACGGCGTCCAGTTCGTCTCTGCCCCTAGTGTCACGGTAGCGAAAAGCGCCTCTGGCGTCGCAATTTTGGTGACCGGTAGCATCAGTTCGGTGGGGAAATCGCGGTACAGTTTGGGGGTGGACGACGAGCGCCGCAATCACTCCGAGGAATGCGGCGAGGCAGCGGAACGTCGGGCGCGATCCCACTACCGCTTCGGCGTGATCGCAGCCTCATCTGGGAGGACGACGGCGGGTGACGGCGCTAGCGCGAGTCGCGTGTTTGAGTGGCGAACCCTTCGCGCAGCTGCGCGAGCGCGGCATCGAAACGCTTCTGCCGCGGCGTGTTCCACACGGCTAAGAGTCGCCGCTGCAAATCGATACCCGCAACGGTAACGGCAACGAGTTTGCCCGCACGCAAGTCCTCCGCCACGGCAAGCTGGCTAATCACGGTCGGCGCGACCCCACTGAGCGCGGCGGTTCGCACGGCGGCGTTCGAATGCACTTCGAGGGCTGGGGGAGTGAGGGAGAGCGGGCGAAGCGCCCGAACGAGCACCTCTCGCGTGCCCGAGCCCTCTTCCCGGGAGACAAGGGGAGTGCGGGCGAGCTCCGCTGCTTCGACGGCCCGGACCTTCGCCCACGGGTGGCTCGGCGCAACAACGGTCACGAGGTGGTCGAGGGCAATGGGAGTCACGCCGAATTCAGCCGGCTTATGAGCTCCTTCGATGAAACCCAAGTCGATGCGTCCTCGGCGGAGCGCGCGAAGGACTTGATGGGAGTTTCCCACTTCAAAGCTCATCCGGATCCCCGGCTCAGTTGCGCTGAGCGCCGCGAGGAACTCGGGCATGAGGTATTCGGAAATTGTTTGGGAGGCCATGATCCGGGCAGCTCCGGATCCGGCAACGCGTTGGGTCTCTTCAACAAGCGCGTCGATCTCTTCGAGCACGCGAGCCGCCCGGTTGATCGCAACCGTCCCAGCCGGTGTGGGCTCGGATCCTCGTGCGCCGCGAACGAACAATTTCACGCCGAGCCGGCGCTCGAGCAGGGAGAGGCGGCGCGAGGCGTTCGGCTGAGCCACGCCCAAAATATCGGCTGCGGCCGTGAGGCTCCCCGTTTCGCCTACGAGTACGAGGAGCTCTAGCCAGGAAGTCTCTAACCGCTCAGCCATATCTTAAATGATATGCCTCATGTAGGAATCGGGGCTACCTGAGATGTGGTTGCCGATGCCAGGGTGGAAAGGTGAACACAACTCCTGCAACGCCACGAACGCCGACTAGACTCAAGGCGGACCAGCGGCCACCGGGAAAGAACGCAATCTACGGATATATCCCCGGCATCGCGATCAGCTTTGTTATTGCCGGCCTCGCCATGCTTCTCTCACGAGTAGTTCCACTTGCTTCTCCCGCGCTGACGACTGTCGTGCTGGGAATCATCGCAACGAACACTGGACTGATTACCGAGACAGCCCGCCCAGGCCTTGCCATCGCGGCGAAACAAGTGCTTCGGATCGGAATCGTCCTCCTCGGCTTTCAACTCGCGCTTGGCGACATCCTCGCGCTCGGCCCCGGCGTGCTGGGGATCATCATTGCCGTTGTCGCCGGAGGTGTCAGTGCCGGGCTCATCGTCGGCAAACTGCTGCGGATTCCGCAAGCAGAGACCATCCTCATCAGCTGCGGGTTTTCCATCTGCGGGGCGGCGGCCGTCGCGGCGGCGAACGGCGCCCTCGACACCTTCGGTGACGACGAGGAAAAACGGCAGCGCCTCGAGGCACAAACTGCCGTGGCCGTCGCGCTCGTGGTCGTGTTCGGTACGCTGATGATCGCGCTGGTCCCCCTCATTGCGGCGGCGCTGGGATTCGGCGACTTTCGGGCCGGGGTGCTGGCCGGCGGCTCGATCCATGAGGTCGCCCAGGTCGTCGCCGCGGGCTCGATCATCGGCAGCGGTGCCCTGGCGGTCGCGGTGCTCGTGAAACTGGGCCGGGTGGTGCTGCTCGCGCCGATGATTGCGCTCATCACAGCCGTGCGGCGGGACTCGGTCCCAGCGGCGGGGAGTAAGCGCCCGCCGCTGGTTCCCCTGTTCGTCGTCGGATTCCTTGTTGCCATCGCGATTCGAACCTCGGGTATCCTGCCGATGCCGGTCATCGATACGATTGCTCCGATCCAGGTGATCTTCCTAGCGGCGGCAATGTTCGCTCTCGGTACGGGAGCGAAGCTGTCGATGGTCAAGCAGGTCGGTGCGAAACCCCTTGTTCTCGCGTCCGCCGTAACGCTAGTCGTGCTCGGAATCTCGCTAGGTGGCGCATACCTCATTTCCTAATCCCCGTGTTTACCGATGAACCGCGTCGAGAGTGCCGTATTCTAATACCCATTAACGCCTCATCGAACGTGGAGAATTAATGGCGAACAATCATGCCGCGGCACCCAAGCGGAGGACGGGAAGGATCGTCTTCATATCCTTGGCAGTGTTGTTGGTCGTCGTTGCTGGTGCCGCGGCACTGTACACGCTCAATCTCGCACGTAGCTTTGATGGCGGTCGCACGGTCGTCGAGAACGTGTTCCCGGAGGAAAGCGAGCGTCCGGAAGCGCCGGAACCCGATTCTGAAGCGGAGAAAGCGCAGACGATCCTTCTCCTTGGATCGGACACGCGCGGGGAAATCAGCGACGACATCGACGAGATCACCGGCACCCGCTCCGATGCGATTATGGTCATGCACATTCCCGCGGAGCGGGACGCCGTCTACGTGATGTCGCTCATGCGGGATAACTGGGTGCCGATCGAAGGGTATGGGAACAACAAAATCAACGCCGCGCTGGCCTTCGGCGGGGTCCCGTTGATGGTCGGCACTGTCGAGAACCTCATCGATTCGCGAATCGACCACGTCGCCGTCGTTGACTTCGAAGGATTTGAGGGCCTCACGGACGCCCTTGGGGGCGTGACCGTGAATAGCGAGCACGCCTTCAGCGCGGGCGGTCACAACTTCTCACAAGGCCCGCAGCAACTCGATGGGGAGCAGGCGCTCGCGTTCGTGAGGGAACGTAAGTCGTTTTCCGACGGCGACTACCAGCGGGCGCGGAACCAGCAGGCCTATCTCAAGGGTGTCATCAATACGATGCTCAGCCGCGACACGCTGACCAGCCCTGGCAAGATCTCCGATTCGGTCGAGGCGATCGTACCGTTCCTCACCGTCGATGAGGGGCTGAACTCGAAGTTCGTCGGTTCGCTGGGTTTCGAGATGCGCGATGTGCGTTCCGGTGATATTCACTTCTTCACTTCGCCGACGTTAGGAACGGGAATGGAAGGTTCGCAATCCGTCGTACGCCCGGATTGGGACCGCATCGATGAGCTGCGCGAACACTTCCGAAACGACACCCTTGAGTTGTACGAGCCGTAGAGTCGAAATGGCCTTGCCACACCGAGCGGGCCGGGTCAAGGTCAGGGAACGCAAAACGATGACGACTAGGCTGTGAAGCATGTTTGCCTTGACCGGTGTCACTCGTGACTACGCGTGGGGATCCGTTACCGCCATTCCAGAGTTTATTGGCTCCGAGCCGGCTCCGGGCCCGACGGCGGAACTCTGGTTCGGTGCACATCCATCCGGCGCTTCTGGCGTTCCGGAGCTTGAGGTGGATCTTGCGCAGGTGATCGGTGCGGACCCCAGCGGAACGATGGGGCACGGGGCAGTAGACCGCTTCGGTAAAGAACTCCCGTTTCTTCTGAAACTTCTTGCACCGGCTGCGCCACTGTCCATGCAGGTGCATCCGAGCCTGGAACAGGCCCAGGACGGCTATGCGCGCGCCCGCGCGGGCGGTGATGGTGCGCCCGTTGATTACGTCGACGCCAACCACAAGCCAGAGCTGCTCTTTCCTCTCACCGAGTTCGAGGTGCTGAGCGGGCTGCGCAAACCAGAGGAGATCGAGGCGGCGCTCGTTGGGCTGGATCATCCCGTGCTCGCGCAGGTCCGGGCACTGTTGCGTGATTCAGCGGGCCCAAATCGGGTCGCGGATGCGTTTGCCCAC
>JAJYRV010000162.1 GCA_021793935.1 Actinomycetes bacterium
CCAGGGATCGACGATGTCGTCCTGACCGAAGCTAACGTTCAGGCCCGCCTCCGTCAGTTCTGCGACCCTCGTGACACCCCGGCGCTTCGGGTAGGTATCGGTGCGCGCCTGCAGGTGGGTGTTGACTAGCGGGTTGGATACGAAGTTGATCCCACTGAGCGTCAGCAGCCGCATGAGTCGATTCACGTAGGCGTTGTTGTAGGAATGCATCGCCGTGGTGTGACTCGCGGTGACGCGCGGACCCAGCTGGTTCTCGTAGGCGAGGGTGGCGAGGGTCTCGAGCCCACGGGACGCCTCGTCGTCGATCTCGTCGCAGTGCACATCGATCAGGAGGTCGAATTCCCGCGCGAGCTCGACCGCGTACCGCAATGAACTGACCGAGTACTCCCGGGTGAACTCGAAATGCGGGATCGCTCCGATGGCGTCCACCCCCATTTCCGCCGCCGCACGCAGCAGAGCGCGCCCGTCCGGGAAGGACTCGATGCCTTCCTGTGGGAAGGCGACCAGCTGAAGAGTGATGACGTCGGCGAGTTCGTCGCGAAGCTGCAGCAGAGCACGAAGTGCCGTGAGATCAGGATCGGTCACGTCCACGTGTGTACGGACATACTGCACGCCGAATCGGGCCTGCTGCCGGATGGCGCGACCGGCCCGGTCCTTGACGTCGCGCACACTCAGTTCCGCCTTGCGTTCACTCCACACCTCGATGCCCTCGAACAGGGTTCCCGACTCGTTCCACCGGGGCTGGCCCGCCGTCAGCGCTGAATCCAGATGCACGTGCGACTCGATGATCGGTGGCAGGCACAGCCGATTGCCGCCCTCGACAACGGTCTCGGCCCGGCCCGCCCTCAGGGCCGGGCCGATTTCGGCGAACCTTCCATCCGTGATCCGGATATCGACTATCTCCGGATCGTTCTCGATCCGGACGTTCGCAACCAGTAGATCCATCGCTCCTCCTCGTCAGATTATCGGCTCTTCTGCAGCGGGATCCGTTACCTCTCGTTCTCCGCGGCGCGCCTTCGGGTCGAATCGGCGACCGATGAAGTAGCAGATCCACGCCACTAAGATGGCGTTGATCGCACCGATTCCTACGGGAATGAACCAGCCGGCCAAACCGCCAGCGACGATGCCCGCAAGCCCTCCGATCACGACGGTGCGCTGAGGCGGCGTGGTCGAGTCGTATGCGCGCCGGTTGGTCACGTAATCCGCGATGATGATGGCACCGATCGGTGGCAGAGTAGCGTTGAGGAAGTTCAGCCAACCGATGAAGTTGTCGTACAGCCACAGGGAGCCGACCGTGCCGATCGCTCCGGCGATGAGGACCAACGGCTTCTTGTTGATCTTGGTGATGTTGGCGTACCCCAGACCAGTCGTGTACAGGGCGTTGTTATTGGTCGTCCAGATATTCGCACCGAGGACGATCAGCGCGGGGATCGCTAACCCCTGAGCGATCATCACGTAGAAGATATCGTCCTCCCCGGTGAACGCGCCACCAACGGCACCGAAGCTGAACATCAGCGTGTTGCCCAGGAAGAATGCGATGACCGTGGTGATGACGGCCGAGAGCGGGGTTCGGGCGAAGCGAGTGAAGTTCGGGGTGGCGGTTCCGCCGGATACGAAGGATCCGATGACCAGCCCGATGCCGACGACGAGCGGCATGCCGGTAGAGGACGCGAATACGGCATCGGCGCCGCCACCTTCGCTGATCGCTGCGAACATCGAATAGCTTCCCAGCCCCGCGATGAGCGGAACGGAGATGAAGCTGACGATTTCGATGGCCTTGATCCCAAAATAGGCGGAGCCGGTCATCAGCGCACCGGCAATGATCACGATGGCCCATGGGCTGATGTGGAGCAGCTCCGCCGTCGGTCGGGCGAACATCGCCACTCCCACGCCGAACCATCCCATCTGCGTGAGCGCGATGAGGAAGGATGGCACATAGGATCCCTTCGCGCCGAAGGCACGTTGGGCGAGGAGATCAAAACCCATCCCCGTCTTCGCGCCCATGAATCCCAGCGCTCCGGTATAGGCACCGAGGAAGATGCCGCCGAGCAATACCGCCCACAAGTAGTTGGCGTAGTCCAGCCCGTTCCCGAGGTTGGCTCCAACGCTCATGGAGGCCGAGAAGAACGTGAATCCAAGCATGACGAAGCCGACGGACCAAAAACTGCGCCGCGCTCGCAGGGGGACGGGCTCGAAAGAAAAGTCGATATCGTGAACCGGTTCGGGTTTCGTCGCCATGGTTGATTCCGTCGCTAGGTTTTCCCGCCACCGGGGTCCCGGCGGGGCGGCACTCACTGCTGAGATGCGGACGTCGCACTTCTTCATGCGCAGCCGCGGTTCAGATTAATTTAAGCAGCATATCCGCTTCGGCTCCTGGCAGGGGAGTTAAGAATCCCGAGATCACGCCTACTGAGCCGGCCTCGACCCGGCCCGACCGAGTCGGGTTCTGGTGAGAAAACCCGCGCTTCTGCGGTTCCATGGAGCCACCTGCGAGACTCGAACTCGCGACCTGCTGTTTACAAGATAGAAATAACACCGGAGTCACCCCCGATCTCCTGTAACGCGCCAAACATTGCCAATAGTGTTGGACTAATGCGGAAACTCGGGGCTCTCGGGCACCGAAACTGCGCTGCGATTCGAGCGGAAAAGGTGGTTTGATCGCCGGTTATTACCGGTACTTCCCCAATAAGCGCTTAGTAAACGCTTAGCCAAATGACCCCTGCTAAGCGGTTCGTCAGGTTGTCTCCTGCCTCGCGGTCTAGATTCTCAATATGAAGGCAAAATTAGTGAATCTGCGAGTCGACGACCCCGAGTTCTACACGCTCGGCGACCTGGCAGACATGCTCAAAATCTCGCTCTCCTCCATCCGGCACATGCGTGAGCACCGGCTGACACCGCCCGCGTATAAGGTCGGCCGTCACCTGCGTTTCGCGCGCGCCGATGTAAAAGACTGGCTCGAGGGACTACGAGAAAGTGATGCAGCATGACCAACAAAGGTGGGCGCCATCCCCTGCGCGTGGGTGAGATGGGCGAAATCTGGGCCACACAGCTCGAGCCCGGCAAATGGAGAGCCGAGGCGCGCTATGGGGCACCCGACGCTGGGACAAAGCAGATTGTCCGCATCGCCAAGACCGCCGCCGGGGAGCAACCGGCCGGCTAACTACCGTCCAGTTTGGTGCTCCCCGTTTTGCATGTCACCTAGAGAAGGGTGACCGCCGGTGACCCGGGTCTCTCCGTTCGGCCCGTAGTCCCAGGAGAGTCGACCATCCTCGGTCATCCGGTAGACGGTCTGCCTGCTGACCCCCATTAGCTCTGCTGCTCGAGCAACCGGGACACCCACGTCGAGCCCCTGCCGCGACGGTGAGGCTGGGTGCTCTGCACGGGACCGCCGAGTACGGCGAGTCCTGGCGTCGAGGATCGCCTGCGCACCGGCTGAGGACCATCGCCCCTCGGGGCTGGGCTGCGGTCCGGCACACCCTCAAGCACCTCACCCGGCAACCAGTACGCCTAGAGCCGCCGATCACGTTCAGGACGACCTCTTCGTCCGCGGCGCGGAACGCGGATTGGGCGCCGGGCGTACCTTCTTGATGACCTGGTCACACCAGTAGTTCGCGCTAGGTTGATAGAGCGATTGTGTTACCGGCGGGGTCCTTAATTTGGTGTCCGACGTGCGTTTGGGTGGTGTCTTGCTCGAGGTTTCCGAGGATGTCATCGAGGCGTTGGGGCGTGTCGAGGCGGATGGAGAAGTGTCGCATTCGGGCTGTGCCGACGGGTGATTGGGGTGCGTTGCGGCCTTGCCAGGTATTGACGGCGATGCGGTGGTTGAACGCTCCACCTGCTCCGAGGTCGCCTACGCCTAAAGTGGGAGCCCAGAGCGCTTGGGAGAAACCGAGCGTCCGATAGAATTGGTAGGAATCTAAGAGGTCCCCGACGTGAAGGTGCACGTGGCCGATTTTGGTTCCGATCGGCACGAGGGTTCCGGCATCCGCGTTTGGGAGCGCGGCCAGTACCGTGTGGACGTCGAATGGATCGCGGCCAGATGCTCGACTCCCGTCGATTCTCGTGGCTTCCACGGATTCTCCGGTCAGGACGAGCTCCCGTAGGCGTTCGGGAGTTTCCAAGGTGATCTCGACCGTAATGCCGTCCGGGTCGTTGAGATAGATCGCTTTGGACATGATGTGATCGACAGGAGAAAAACGCCAGCGTGCGCGGGTGAGGTTGCGCAGGATCCGGGCGAATTCGGTCTCGTTGGGCGGGTGGATAGCAAGGTGGTAGAGCCCGCTGTGGCGCGGGAGGAAGGCGTGCTGAGCGCCCGGGTACAGGACCACCAACGTCTCGGTCGTCGTACCGAGGTGGATCTGATCGACCTCTTCGCTGCGCAGGTGAAGGCCGATCACTTCGGTCCAGAACGCCGCAGAACGAGGAAGGTCAGTGACTTCGAGGTGGACCGCCCCGAAGGTCGCGATCTCTTTCGGGAGCGGATTGGTAACGGCGGGGACGGTATCGGTGATGATAGGAGGAGCGAGGTACATGAGTTTTTCTCCAGGTACTTGTAGGGCGGGCTCCGCACGTCCTCGAGGGCCCGGTCCGATTCACACCGGGCCCTCGAGGTGCGGTGAGGGGGTGGTTGGGGCGCTCAGCGGTGGAGCGAGAATCCGCCGTCGAATCCGATTTTTTCCGCGACGGCGAGTTTCATCTGGAGGTAGGCGACCGCTTCGAGTTCCCGGGCGCTCGACAGCTCACCTGCATCTACGGCATGGAGCCCCCCGGCGGTAACTGCCTCAGCAAGCCTTGTCTTCGCGTCCACGTCGTCACCAGCGATGAGCACGGTAACGGGATTTCCGCCCACTGACTTGTTGGTCAGCGTCGGGCCGAAGTTGGTGTTGAAAGCCTTGACCACCCGGGCCTGCGGCAACTGTCGTGCCAATTCCGCGGTTGCTGAGGTGTCGGCGGGCACGGCCATCTGAAAGGTCGTGTAGTCGAGCGGATTGGTGATGTCCACAACGATCTTGCCGGCAAACTGGGCGCCGTATGAGGCCACGATGTCGGAAAAAGCGCTGTATGGAACGGCAAGGATCACCAGGTCAGTGTCGCCCGACATGGTCCCGCCCGAACTGTCGAGGTGCTCGACGGTGGCCCCGCCTGCGGTGAGAACATCGGCGATCGCGGTTCCCATATTCCCTTTGCCGAAGATTGTTGCCTTGGTCATATCGCTGTCCTTTCTCGCGTCGACGTAGCGACGCCTGTGGAGATGATGTGCGCCCGAG
>JAJYRV010000163.1 GCA_021793935.1 Actinomycetes bacterium
CGGGCACTTGATCGGCGAGGAACCGCGCGGTCGCTAGCGCGGAGGTCCACAGATCCGATTCTGCAACCTCCAGGCCTGCTGCTCGCAGCCGGGCCGCGAGGTCACGAGGGGTGAAGATCGAGTTGTTCGTCAGCACCTGGAACGGGATCTGCTGCTCGCGCAACGCGGCGAGAAAGTCAGCCGCGCCGGGCAGGGCGTACGACTCGTGGACGAGCACGCCGTCCATATCGGTGAGCCAGGATTTAATCGTCATGCCCCTACTGTAGTGAGCCGGGGCCCGCTCGCGACAGGCATACTATCTTCGTGCCCGAAGAATTCACCCCTGCCACACCACCTGCTCATCTTGACGCTCCCGAGGCAGATCTGCCCGGCGCTGCGGCGCATGAAACCGATCCGGCCGCGCGAGCGGTCGGGGTAGGGCCCTGGGCCGGAGAGTGGCCCACGCAGGAGCACTACGATCCGGAACTGCTCGCGGCAGGCGACCGGCGCAACGTCGTCGACGAATACCGGTATTGGAAGCTTGAATCGATCATCGCGGATCTCGATACCCGGCGCAGCCCCCTGCACGTCGGAATTGAGAACTGGGGCCGGGACTTCAACATCGGCTCCGTCGTCCGCACGGCGAACGCCTTCAACGTCGCCGCCGTCCACATTATTGGCCGGCGGCGATGGAACCGCCGCGGCGCAATGGTCACCGACAGGTACCTGCACGTGTTTCATCACGAAACAGTGGCCGAGTTCGTCGCCTGGGCACACGAAGCGGGATTGGAGGTGCTCGGCGTGGACAACGTGCCCGGATCCGTACCGCTGGAACACCGGCCCCTGCCCCGCAAAGCTGTGCTGGTTTTCGGTGAAGAAGGCCCGGGCCTGAGCGAGGAGATGCGCGCGGCGGCCTCCGAAGTCCTGCACATCACTCAACACGGCTCCACCCGCTCCATAAACGCTGGTGCCGCCGCGGCCGTGGCGATGTGGGCGTGGATGCTGCAGCACGGCGGCCCGGGGAACGCGGGAGGATGAACGTGCACACGGGAGCGGACCTGCCAGCGGAGTTCCTCATGCACCTGGCAGGAAACCCCCGCGTCGATGTGTCTGACCCGGCCGCGCTCCGCCGCGCCTGGGTAGCCTGGGCAACCCTGTACGACCCGAACGGGGAAGAACCTTCGGAACAAGCCTTCGATGCCTACTTCTCCCGCCGCGAACTCCCCACCCCGCTGAAGTCCTGGCGCTTCGCGGGAACGGTACGCAAGTCCCAACAGGTCATCCTCGACGCGACTCGTGACGTGCCGCGTGACCGCGCCGGGGAAGGGCTGCACATCGTTGCCCCACCGGGCGCCGGCAAAACCCTCATCGGCCTGCTACTGGCCATGAGAGCCGGACACAAGACGCTCGCGCTCGCCCCCACGGCGACGATTCGCCACCAGTGGGCCCGCACGGCCCGGTCCCTTGCGGCCGGGACATGGGGCGAGGACGAACAAGGTGTTCCACGCGGAGCCGTGAGCGAAAACCCGCGCGACCTTGGTGATCTCACCGCGCTCACCTACCAGATGCTCTCCGTCGTCGGCGCGGACAACCCGTTCGAGGAACTTGCCCGCCGGCGTTGGATCGACGAACTCGTCGAAGGTGGCAGAACCACCACCGACGCCGCTACGTGGGTAACGGAGCTCGAGGAAACCAACCGCAAGTCCTTCCGCCGCGGGATCAAACGCCGGGCGCGGGCGATCCGGCGAGATGTCGTGCGGGAAGACCCCGAACGGCTGGAGGAGGTGCTGCACCCGAATGCACGGGAACTCATCACCCGGCTCGCTGAGACGGGGATCGGAACGATCATCCTCGACGAGTGCCACCACCTCCTCGATCACTGGGCGCTCGTAGTGCACTGCCTCGTCAACAAGTTGCGCGCGCGGGGGATCAACCCGCAGCTGATCGGGCTCACTGCGACCCTGCCGTCGGCGGAGGATGGCGAGGCGTACGAGAACTATATGCGCCTGCTCGGCGAGGTGGATTACGAACTTCCCACGCCGGCGGTGGTCAAGGAAGGAAATCTCGCCCCGTACCGCTCCTTCGCCTGGTTCGTTAGCCCCACCGAGGCGGAACTGGAGTTCATCTCTCACCACGAGAAACGCCTTAAGGAACTCATCACGGAGACCTTCCGAGGGGACGCGGGAATCACCTTCCTCACCCGGGTGCTGCAGACGGGGGAGGGAACCCCGGCCCAGCGGCTCGCGCAAGCCTTCAAGACGGACCCCGTGGTGGCCGAGGCCGCCTGCCGGATGCTTTCGCAGAGCGCCCCGCAGGATTCACTGGTACAGCTGTTCCCACCGAGCGCAGCTGTTGCCCCGGACACCGAACAGCAGATCCGGTTACTGGCCCGCTACGCACTCACCATGCTCCTTCCCGACCCTGGCTCCGCTTCACAGTGGGCCGAGATCAAGAGCGTGCTCGTCGATTTCGGATACCACCTCACCGACCGCGGCATCCGCCGCGGGCGAGATCCAATCGACGCGATCCTCGCGACGACGGTGGCCAAGGATCACGCCGTGCTCGAGGTGCTCCGGCTGGAACGGGAGAAGACGGAGCAGGTGCGCGCCGTCGTCGTCTGCGATTTTGCTGTGCACGGACACTTGCGGGGAATTCCGGCAGGCGAACGAAACGGGGGTCGAGCGGGCGCGCTTCGTTGCCACGAGATCCTCGCGGGCGCCAGTGAGATCGCGGATATGCGGCCGGTGCTCGTGACGGCGCAGCACCTGCGAGTGCCGCGAAGTGCGGGCGAGTACCTTGCGAAACAGCTCGGCGAACTCCTCGGAGAAGACGTGGAGGCGATCCCGGTCGAGGGGTTGCCGCACGTGTGTGAAATCGAGCCGGCAGCGGGATCGGCACGGGTCCTCGCTGCCGTGTCGAAGTTGATGACCCGCGGCGAGATCGGCCTCATCGTCGGCACGCGCGGGCTGCTCGGGGAAGGGTGGGACTGCCCGGCGGTGAATACGCTCATCGATCTGTCCGCCGTCGCCACCTCCGCCTCGACCCAGCAACTCCGCGGCCGCACCCTGCGCTTGGATCCGGCCTGGCGGGAGAAGGTCGCCCACAATTGGGCGATCACGTGCGTCATCGAACCGAGCGTTGACGTTGACGCTCTCGGCGATGTTGATCGGCTGCAGCGCAAACTCTCGATGGTGTGGGGCCTGAGCCTGGAGGGAAGCGACGCGGTGATCAAGGGCGCGGAACACACCCTCGGCCCCGAGCATGCGCAGATGCTGGGAGATCTGATTCTCAAGGAGCGCAAAGCGACGACGGTCCGGCTCAACAGGATCTGCGCGGATACCTTCCCCACGCGCGCCGACACCTATCGTCGATGGCGGGTGGGGGAGGAGTACGTCGGCCTCGCCAGCCCCGCGGCACGGATCACGCCCGAGCGCCGGTTTGCGAGCCCCTTCCGCTCGGGGATCACATTCGAGGCGTTCTTCGTCGTCGTGGCGAGCCTGTTGGGATTCGGGCTGTACCAAGGGTTCAACTACTATCTCCGCACCGGCGGAAGCCTCACCGCGGGCGTAATCACCGCGGTGTGTTGCACAGCGCTGTTTGCTTATTTCGCCCGCAAGAAGCTGCGGGCGCTGTGGCAGGCCGTGAAGCAGTTTGCCCTACCGCTGACCGCCTACAAGGGGGCTGCGCTCGCGATCGCCGCGACGCTCGCCCGGCGCGGGGAGGTCCCCGAATTCGGGGCGAACAACGTCCACGTGGTGGCTGAGGGCGCGGTGAAGTTGCCCGAGGGGTACACGGTGACGATCGCCGGCGGCACCGATGAGGAGCAGGCGGCTGTGCTCGACACCCTCCGCGCCCTGTTCGAACCGATCACCTCACCCCGGTTCGTGCTGGAGGTGGGCGTGGGCGAACTGGGGTGGAAACGGCCCTTGAGCCTCATCGCGGTGCGCGTGCTCGGCCGCTTCGGGTACCGGTCCCGGTTCTTCGGGCTTCCCCGCGCGCTCGGCAGACGCCGTGACGACGCGCGGTTCTTCGCCGAGCAGTGGGAGAAGTTGGTCGGACCATGCGCGCTGCATGAGATCACCGGCCCGGAGGATATGCAGATCCTCACCACCGCGAGAAAACAGTTCGGCGGCGACGCGATCCGGGTGGGTCGGCGCGAGGTGTGGGCGTAGGGGCGCGCCAGAATAGGCGGAAAGTCCCAGTCTGTACTCGGTGCGGGTACGCCGCTGGCGCAAAGCGCGCCCGCAGCCCGGTCGCGAGATGCGTTTTAGCTCCGCAACGTGGAACAATAGGGTGCGGAAAATGTCCACTACACCTTGAGAGGGTCATATGGCTATCGCAACGCCAGAGCAGTACATCGAAATGCTCGACCGGGCGAAGGAGAACCAGTTCGCCTACCCCGCTATTAACGTCACTTCGTCCCAAACCCTCAACGCCGCGCTCCAGGGGTTCGCGGAAGCGGAGTCCGACGGGATCATTCAGGTCTCCATCGGTGGTGGTGAGTACTGGTCTGGCCCGACGATCAAGGACCGCGTGACCGGCTCGATCGCCTTCGCGAAGTTCGCCGCCGAAGTGGCAAAGAACTACGGCGTCACCGTGGCCCTGCACACCGACCACTGCCTGAAGTCGAAGCTCGACGACTGGGTCCGCCCATTGCTCGCCCACGAGATCGAGCAGGTCAAGGGTGGCGAGAACCCCCTGTTCCAGTCGCACATGTTCGACGGATCGGACATCCCGCTGGATGAGAACCTCCGCGTGGCCGAGGAACTCCTCGACCTCTCCCAGCAGGCCCGCACCATCCTCGAGATCGAGGTGGGCGTCGTCGGTGGGGAAGAGGACGGCGTCATCGCGGAAATCAACGAAAAACTCTACACCACCCCCGAGGACGGGCTCGCGACCGTGCGGGCACTCGGCACTGGTGAAAAGGGTCGCTACATGACCGCGCTGACCTTCGGGAACGTGCACGGCGTGTACAAGCCCGGCGCGGTGAAGCTCCGCCCCGAACTCCTTGGCCAGATCCAGGAAGTCGTGGGCAAGGAAGTCGGTAAGGACAAGCCGTTCGACCTCGTGTTCCACGGCGGCTCCGGCTCCTCCGAAGAAGAGATCGCCACTGCAGTACGCCACGGCGTGATCAAGATGAACATCGACACCGACACCCAGTACTCCTTCACCCGTGCGGTTGCCGAGCACATGTTCCGCAACTACGACGGCGTGCTCAAGGTGGACGGCGACGTCGGTGTGAAGAAGCAGTACGACCCGCGCGCCTGGGGTAAGTCC
>JAJYRV010000164.1 GCA_021793935.1 Actinomycetes bacterium
AGGAGGCGGCCGATCCCGCCCGCGCCGACGATCCCGAGGATCGCCGAGATCCGCACGTTGAGTTCGAGGGAGTACAGCCACTGGTTGGCGTAGAGGGTCCAGGACTGGGGCAGGACGGTAGCCCGGTTGATCTGGACTTGGGTGCCGCCAGCCGCCTGACCCGCTTCGATGTAGTGGTTGTCCGCGGATTCGATCGCTTCGGAAACAAGTTTGACGACGATGCCGAGGTCGAACAGGAAGAGCGTCACGAGGCCGGGAAGCGTGCCCACCCCGACCATCGCGACGAGAACCGTTGCGTACACGAGGTCGGGAACGGCGCGGTTGATGTTGACGATCGTACGCACGAACTGGCGGGTGAACCGATTGGGGTTGCTCGGGCGAGCGGCCCACAGCGTCAGGGGGATCGAGACCGCCGCGGCGAAGGCGGCGCCGGCGATCGCCATCGCGAAGGTTTCCAGCATCGGGGCAAAGGTGCGCGGAAGGAACGCGAAGTTCGGCTGGAGGAGTTGCTTCATCTTCGTGGCCCCGTTGGCCCAGTTGCGCACGAGCGCACCGAAGTCGACGTCGATCCCGCCGATGGCCGGCAGGCAGGTGAGGAGGGTGAAGCCGCACAGCGCGGCGATGATGCCGGCCGTGCGCCATGGCTTCCTCGGGCGGGGCGGGACCTTGAGCGGAGCGATTCCCTCGGCCATGATCAGGCGCCCAACCGATCCTGGCTCCGGATCGCGCGCCCGTAGATCTCCTCGAAGTCCTTATCCGTTGCGCCTTCGGTGGGGCCGTCGTACACCAACTCACCGTCACGAAGGCCGATCATCCGCCGCGTGTACTGGCGGGCGAGATCCATGAGGTGGATGTTGATGAGCACGGTGAGTTCACGTTCGGCGCTGATGCGTTCGAGGTCGGCCATCACCGCGTGCGCGGTCGGTGGGTCGAGGCTCGCCACGGGCTCGTCGGCGAGCATGATCGACGGTTGCTGGGTGAGCGCTCGTGCGACCGCGACGCGCTGCTTCTGACCCCCGGAGAGCGCCCCGGCCCGGTTCCACACCTTCTCCAGCATGCCCACGGAGTTGAGTGCCTCCAGGGCGAGCTGCTTATCCTCCGCCGTCGCCAGCCCGAGCAGCGTGCGGTAGGTGGGGGTGTGCGCGAACCTGCCGACGAGGACGTTGTTCATCACGCTCGTGCGTTCGGCGAGGTTGAAGCTCTGGAAGATCATCCCGATATGCCCCCGCAGCCGCCGTAGCTCCCGTGGGCGCAGCCCGGTGACTTCGTGGCCGCCAACCGTGATCGTTCCCGATGTCGCCGGAACGAGACCGTTGATCGTGCGGATCAGGGTGGACTTGCCTGACCCTGAGAGCCCGACGATCGAGACGATCTCGCCCGGTTCGATCCGAAGGGAGACGTTCTTCAGCGCCTGAGTCCCGTTGGGGTAGGTGACGGAGACGTCCGCGAGGTCGATGGACCAGGAGTTTCCGGCCGAGGCCTGCGGGTTCCGTTCGGTTGCTGAAATGGCCACGATGTTATCTGCGCTTTAGCCTGAGAATTCAGAGAGGACCTCGCCGTAGCGAGTGATCTCATCTTCATCGGTTTCGTCCGTCCAGTCCGAGAGGCCGACGAGGTCGAACATCACCTCGGCCGCTTCGTCGGAAGAACCAGCGTACGCGTCCATGAGTTCGGTGAGCTCTGCGACGAGGTCGTCGGGGAGGTCCGGGGTGACGGCGACCCCACCGTTGGGGATCATCTCGGTGTAGGCGAACACGACGACTTCATCGGAGATGTCCGGTGCTTCCTTGAGCACGTCGACGCGGGCGTCCCAGTAGGCAAAGCCGATTTCGGCGTCGCCGTTGTACACGCTGAGGATGGCGTTGTTGTTGCCCTCCACCGGAATCTGCTCGATGTCGTTGTCGGTGTCGATGCCCTGTTCCTTCATGCTCACAATCGGGTACTGGTACCCGGCGGGGGAGGTCGCCGACTGCATTGCCACTTTGGTGCCGGCGTCGATCTTGGCAAGGGCTTCTAACCCGGCGGGACCTTCCCCGCCCGCTTCGTCACCTGGCTCGGTGCCGTTGCAGTAGGAGAATTCGTCACCGGAGGCTTCATACGTCGCTGTGACGACCTCATCCTCGCAGTACTTGTCCGGGTTATTGGTAACTGCTTCGGCGGCGTACGAGGTGGCTCCGAACCGGACATCGCGCAGGATGAGTTCCGCATTGAACTGCTCCATCGCATTGAACAGGGATCCGGCGTCGGTAATGATCACCTGGGACTGATCCGCCCCGAGGGCTTCAACGGTCGCGGCGTAATCGTTCGCCACGACCCCGTTGACGTCGATGCCCAGCCCGTCAGAGAGGTACTCCGTCAGCGGGTCGAGAGCTTCGGCGAGGTCCTCACCTTGAATGGAGGGGACTAGCGACATCGTGATCTCGTCCGGCCAGTCACCTTCGGCGCTGTCGTTGCCGGAGGAGCCGCAGGCGGCGAGGGTGAGGGTCGTGGCGGCGATGGCCGCGGGGATGGCCAAGGATTTACGCATGTCAGTCGTGCCTTTCGGAATCATGGCCGGTGCCGAGTGGCACCGGGGTGGAAGATGCGCCTGCTGTGGCCCAGCGCAGGATGTCGTCGTAGAGATCGGTGAGGGTTACGCCTCGATATGTGGGTTCGCCGTCGGGTTCGCTCACACCAACCAGGGCAGTGTCCGCGCCGTGGCGTTCGGCGGGAGCGAGATCGTTGATCCAGATGTCGCCGACGGAAAGGGTCGGCCCTTGGCTAAGGAGACCAGGGATGATTCGATCCAGCCCGGCCGGTTTCCCGACGTCGCAATAGACAAGGGAGATGGAGTCGGCGATGCCGAGCGAGTCCAGGGCGCGGTGAACGCCGATTTCCGGCGCGTTGGTGGCGAGCACGCAGTCGGCGTGCTCGGCGAGGTCGGCGAGAAATTCGGGTAGCCCCTCGGGCCCGTAGATCGGTGCCGCGTTCGTTGCGAGTAGCCCGCGGCTGCGCAGATACGCCGCTGATAGCTGCCCCTCCGTGACCCCGTGGGAGAGCGCGGTAACGCGGATTGCGTCATACGCGTCGCGGAACACGGTCTCACCGGCATCGAATCTTGTGATCGCGTCTTGGCAGTGGGCGAGTAATTCTGAGCCGGCCTCGCTCCCCGACTCCTCGCTCACGATCTCATCGAGGCAGGTAGCGTACGCCTCCAGCGGGCCTCGCCCGAGCGCGAGCGTGCCATCGAAATCAAAGAGGACAGTGCGGCGTTGCATACCCCATCCTTGTCGTTGTGGACGTTACGACCACACAGTACTCGATTCGCGCACGCTACGTCCATCCCGCGTTCGGTCCGGCTCTGCTCAGGGCGGGCAGCGCTTTGCTACCGCATGTTCGCGATGATGAGTAGCCTTGCCCTATGACACATGGGGAGAACCCTTTTGACGACCCTGAGGTTGCCGAGGAAATGCGCAAGCGGGGAATCGTGTACAAACCGGGCATGGCCGCTGAGCTGATGGAAGAAATTGCCCCACTGTTGAAAGCGGAGGGGATCGATCTTGATGATCCGGAGGCGGACTTCGATCTTGATACCTTGAACGCGGCGATGGGGCGCGCCGTCGAACAGCACAACCTCAGCCTGTTCACACCGGTTGCTTCTGCACGGGAGCAGGTAGAGCAGTTGCTCACCGAGTTCGCCGAGGCAGCCTCGGCCAAGAATCTTCGGCCGGCCGAAGCGATACTGGATTCGGTCGGACCAGAACCGACGACCCACCGGCCCGCGGTCTCGCACGTCATCGGCGCGAGCCTCGGCTTGCTGGATACCTGGCACACCGATGCCGAGGTGCGGCAGATGTTGAGTGACGTGCCCGTGCCGAAGTGGCGGGGACCCGCCCGCAGCATCGCCAGCCGGTTGATCCGCGCCGGCCGAAACGGTGAGGCGTATGCCTCGCTCGATGAGCTCATCATCCGCCACGGGGGTCTTCTCGTCTTCCACGCCGGGGCGCTCGCGGTGGCGGGAACGATCCACGCTGTGGCAAACGCGCGAAAGGCGACGGTTCCCGATGCCTTGGGATACTTACTGGAGTTAAGCGGATCGCGCCCCTCCGGACCCTCGGGCGAAGCCTTCGGCCTCGCCGACAGAGTCGGTGATTCTGCGCCGGACCTGTTCGAGGAGTTTGAGGAGTGGCTACTCGCGACCGGGGACGCGGTGGAGTTTGCTGACGTGCAAACGCGGATGCTGGAGAACGTCTTCGAGATGGCCGAGGTTCTCGAATTCGACCTGCGCGACCCCTCGGGAGTGCTGGAGTTCGCCCTCCGAATGGAGTCGTGGGACGACGAAGAAATCGCCGAGTCCGTCCTCGCCACGTTGGACAACTATCTCCATTTCCAGATAGAAGCGGCAGAGAACCCCGCGCCGTGGGAGGAAGCACACGAGGAGGTAGGGGAACTTGCGCTGGGTTTCTCGAGGGAGGCGCAGGAAGTTTCCGATGTTCTTGCCGCGGTTGATGCGCTCAGTGAGAGCGAGCGTCGGCGGGCGCTGAACGATGTGCGAATCGTGCAGGGCGTGTTCCCGCTGCTGGAGTGGCTCGGGAACGGCAAAGCAACGACACCGGCGGGCGGGGTGCGCCGCGCGGAGATCGCGACGGTGGCGGGCATGATCGGTGTGACGGCTCGGGGGATTGCTGCCCCCGCTGCGCAGGCGGAAACGCTCGATCTCGGCTTAGCCGATGAGGCCATCGAGGCCGGATCCCCTGTCCGAGCCGTCAATTCCACCAGGGACGTTCCCGAGTTGTATGCGTGGTGGGAGGCACTGAAGCTCGCGGAGATCATCGAGCGGGATCGCAGCAGGATCCGACCCGGTGAATATGCCCAGGAATTTGCTCACGGAGAGCTTCCTCCTCTGGAAACCTCGGAGATACTCGCCTCCACATTCATTTCCGAGCTCCTCGCCCACGAACTAGGGCCACGCCGCACCATGTTGTCATCGATGGTCGTGTTTCTGGTCGCGGAGAAGCTCCGAGCAGCAGTGGCCGGTCGCGCGCCGGAGGAGCCGGTTGACCTTTCTCAATGGAAAGAAGAGATCGCCCCACGAGTCGTGGTGCTTCTGCAGATGCTCGAGTCGGCCGGGTTGGTGGACGCGAGCGGGGGCGAGATCGAGGTTCCTCCCGCGCTGCGCGGGGTCGTGCTCAAGGGCGCCATCATGGGTCTCATGATCTTGAACGAGGACGACGCGGTGGATGAATAACCGCGCCTCCCGTTTCGCTGCT
>JAJYRV010000165.1 GCA_021793935.1 Actinomycetes bacterium
GGGGGAGTTCGGTCTGGCTCGCGAGCTCGCTCAGGCTTGCCTGCCCCCCCTCGTCGGCCAGAAGTTCGAGTAGTTCTATGGTGCGATCAACGGATTGCACCGTTCCTGATCGGGTTGGCGTGCTCATCTCGACTCGCATTCGTCTTAGTTCCACAAACAATGAGCTTCAACACTGTTGAAGCGAGTTGCTTCTCTCTATCAAAAGTTACCGCTATTATTTCAGATAGCGAAAATCATAGTCCACACTGCGACAGAACGGATGAGCAATGGCAGCGATTCCCAGCCCGAGTTATTCTATTACTCTTCGCTTGGAGGCCCCGGTAGGGCCGCGAACGACGACGGACCTGGTCTCCACGGTAGGCGAGACGGGAGCGGCGGTGACGGCGGTCGACGTCGTCGAAGCCACCGATGAATCTATGGTGGTCGACGTTTCGGCGAACGCCCGAGACGAAGCACACGTAGGAGAACTGCGCAGCGCGCTCGAAGAGATCGCCGGAGTGGCGGTGCGTCACATCTCCGACGCGACCTTCCTCATGCACCTCGGCGGGAAGCTCGAGGTCACCCCGAAGGTCAACCTGCGCCACCGGGACGACCTGTCGCGTGCCTACACTCCCGGGGTCGCCCGCGTCTGCCTCGCGATCGCCGACCGGCCCGAGGACGCCCGCCGGCTCACGATCGCGCGCAACACCGTAGCGGTGGTCACCGACGGGACGGCGGTGCTCGGCCTGGGAGATATCGGTCCGGCCGCGGCGATGCCGGTGATGGAGGGGAAGGCGGCCCTGTTCAAGCAGTTCGCGGGCGTCGACGCCTGGCCCGTCGCGCTCGACACGACCGACACCGAGGAGATCATCCGCACGGTCAAGGCGATCGCACCGGCCTACGGCGGGATCAACCTCGAGGACATCTCCGCCCCCCGTTGTTTCGAAATTGAACGGCGACTGCGTGAAGAGCTCGACATCCCGGTCTTCCACGACGACCAGCACGGCACCGCGATCGTCGTGCTCGCCGCGCTCATCAACGCGCTCAAGGTCGTGGATAAGCAGCTTGAGGACGTGAAAATCGTCGTTTCCGGCGTCGGGGCCGCAGGAATGGCGATCATTCGCCTCCTTCTGGGTCAGGGGGCATGCCACGTCGTGGGCTTCGACCGCAACGGCGCGATCCACCCGGGCAGCGAATATAGCGATGAACACCGCGAATGGCTCGTGAAGAACACGAACGCCGCCGGGTTCGAAGGTTCACTCGTCGACGGGCTGAAGGGGGCCGACGTGTTCATCGGCGTCTCCGCCGGAAACATCCTCACCGGCGAGGACATCGAAAGGATGGCCGAGGACGCGATCGTGTTCGCGCTCGCCAACCCGACCCCGGAGGTGGACCCGCTCGCGGCCGCCCAACACGCCGCCGTCGTCGCGACCGGCCGTTCGGACTACCCCAACCAGATCAACAACGTGCTCGCGTTCCCCGGCCTCTTTCGCGGGCTGCTCGATGCTCGGGCGACCTCCATTTCCGACGACGTCATGCGCGCCAGCGCGGTCGCGATCGCGAGTGTCGTGGACTCCTCGAAACGCAACCCCTCCTACATCGTGCCGTCGGTCTTCGATACCGGGGTGTCGAAGGCCGTGGCGGCCGCGGTCGCCGAAGTGGTCCGCGCGGAACGCGAAGCTAACGGAGAGCCGCAGCCGCTCACCGGAAGCCTGCCACTGGGAGCGGGGGACGCGTGAGCATGCTGTACAACTCGTCACTGCGAAACCAGATCGAAGAACTCCTGCGCCCCGTCGATGAGGCCGCGGCTCGCTACTATCCCCAGGATGACGGCTCGCGCCAACCCATCCACTCGGTATATCTGCGTGGGGATAAGTACACGCCGCAGACCCCCGCACAGTGGGGGCAGACCGCGCTCGACGCGGTCAACGAGGCCGGCGGCATGAGCCACCTGCTCGGCGTGCACGGCCTCGTACGGGACCCGAAGGAAGCGCAGCTCATCGCCGATAAGGTGGAAGCGAAACTCGCGACCGAACCGATTGAGGATCTGCGCCTGGACTTCGAGGATGGCTACGGATCGCACCCCGATGAGGACGAGGACGCCGCGGTCATCGCCGCGGCCAACCACCTCGGGCAAGCCGGCGCGGATGGGCTCGCGCCGCCGTTCGTCGGCATCCGGTTCAAGGCGTTCGAGCCGCGCACCCGTGAACGCGGGCTGCGGACGGTGGAACTCTTTCTCGAGCACCTTCTTCCCCACGGGCTTCCCGAGAACCTCATCCTCACCCTGCCGATGGTCACCCACGTCGCTCAGATCGAAGCGATGGTGCTGTTCCTTGACGGGCTGGAGGAGAAGTTCGGGCTCCCAAAGGGCCGGCTGACCTTCGAGATCCAGATCGAAACCCCGCAAGCAATCCTCGGGATCGACGGCCGATCACCGATCGGGCCGATGATCGGCGCCGGCCAGGGCCGTATCACCGGCATGCCCTACGGCACCTACGACTACTCCGCATCCGTGGGCATCGCCGCGGCGTACCAGTCGATGGAGCACCCGTCTGCGGACTTCGCCAAAGCCGTCATGCAGGCCGCCGCCGCAGGTACCGGAGTGCGGCTGAGCGACGGCTCCACCAACATCATGCCCGTCGGGGAAGGTCGTGACGAGGCCTGGCAGTTGCACGGGCGGTTGGTCACTCGTTCCCTGCAGCGGGGGTTCTATCAGGGTTGGGACCTGCACCCGGCCCAGCTTCCCAGCCGGTACGCCGCGACCTTCGCGTTCTTCCGGGCCTCGCTAGAGAATGCGAACATGCGCCTCGCCGCCTACCTAGGAGAGGGAACCGCGGAAATCATGGACGAACCGGCGACTGCTCGTGCGCTCGCGGACTTCCTGCGCCGCGGCCTGCACTGTGGTGCGATCTCTGAGGATGAGGTGGCGGTGCAGGTCCATCAGCTCGACGAGCTCATCGCTCCCTGAGCAACGCAGCCACGCCGTTCCCGCGCGGCTAACTCCCCGCCCTCGCCCGGACCTCCCTGGGCGGGGGCGGGGGAGCTTCAGGTCGGCAGATCCCAGGTGTGAACAGGCTCGTTCGAGTGCATCCGCTCGAGGTAGAGCTCGAGCATCTTGTGCAACGCCGCCTCTCGGTTCATTCCGCGCCCTTCGAGCGCCTCGACCGTCTCTACCTGCCAAGCGGCCCCGTTCCTGCGGAGCTTGCAGCGCGCCTCGATGATCTGCAGGTAGTGATCGATGACGTCCTGGGAAACCTTCCGGCGGGCAAGCCCCTCCGCGGCGAGGGGCAGTAGGTGGCGCAGGACCAGTTCATCCCACGGCACGGAGCCGTAGCCGGGCCAATACATCGTTGCCTCAACGCCGTCGCGGGCACCAGCGGCGAAGTTCTCCTCAGCGGCTGCGAACGACATCCTCGTCCACGTCGGGCGATCCTCAGCGGCGAGCATCTCCATCGCCCCGTAGTAAAACGCCGCGTTGGCGATCGTGTCGGCTACGGTCGGTCCGGCCGGCAACACCCGGTTCTCCACCCGCAGGTGGGGTTTGCCATCGACGACGTCGTAGATCGGCCGGTTCCAGCGATAGATCGTTCCGTTGTGCAAGCGCAACTCCTGTAGGCGCGGTGTGCGGCCGGCGGCAAGCTCAGCTTCCGGGTCCTCATCGGTGCATTCGGGCAGCAGCGCCGGAAAGAAGCTCACATTCTCCTCGAACAGATCAAAGATCGAGGTGATCCAGTTGTCTCCGAAGAATACGGGCGGGCGCACCCCTTGATTTCGCAGTTCCGGGGAGCGAGTGTCGGTCGCCTGCAGGAACAGTTCGATCCGGGTCTCCGCCCAGAGCCGATGCCCGAACAGGTAAGGGGAGTTTGCGCCGAGCGCGAGCTGCGGGCCCACGAGGAGCTGCGCGGCGTTCCACGCCGGCGCGAAATCGGTGGGGGAGACTTGCAGGTGCAGCTGCACCGAGGTGCACGCGGATTCCGGCGCAATGGTGGAGGTATACATCTGCAGCGGCTCTGGGCCGGAAATATCCAGCTCAATATCCTCCCTCCGCGCGGCGAAGACGGCCTCTTCGAGGGCCTGATAGCGAGGGTTGGCGCTCATCCAGTCGCCGGCGAGGTGTTCGGGCCGCAAGGTGGGCAGGATGCCGATCATCGCGATCGCGCTGCCACCTGAGCGCGCCCGCTCATCGGCGTGGTCCAAGGCAGCGCGCAGGTTGTTCTCGAGGGTGAAAACGGCGTTGCCCGGCATCGGGGCCGGGGGCACGTTGAGTTCGATGTTGTATTTCGCGAGTTCCGTTTGAAAGGCGGGATCTGCGATCGCCTCCAAGACCTGCGCGTTCTTCATTGCCGGTAGGCCATCGAAGTTCACGAGGTTGAGTTCGATCTCAAGCCCGGTGAGAGAGGCGCTCTCCTCAAATCTGTGATGCGCGAGCATCTCTGCGAAGACGTCGAGGCACCTTCGCACCTTGTGCCGATATTTCACCCGCTGTTCGCGGGTGAAAGAACGTGAGCTGATCTCGTCTCCCATTTCTCCTCCTCGCCTTGCCCTCATTCCATCACTGATCCCCTCGAGAGGGGAGCTCTTCGATCGCCGTATCTGAACGCGGACCGCGGGCTGATCGCGGAAGGAGAGGACGGGGCATGGGCACCAGCGCGATGAGAAAGGCGCGCTTGACGCGGGAGTGTGCAATCGCTAAGATTTCATATAACAGAAGATAAGTTTCGCAATGCGGAACTAGATCGCGAGGGCGTGAGAGCCGCGCGGCGCATAGTCCGACGAGAAGGAGAAGGTGTGACTCAGCCTCGATACACCGTGAACTGCTCAATTCTGCTCACCGATATCCCGCTGCTGGAGCGCCCTGGGGCTGCTCGCGCCGCGGGTTTCGACGGCGTGGAGTTCTGGTGGCCGTTCGCCACCTCAACGCCCGCCCAGGATGAGGTGGACGCGTTCGTCGGCGCGATCAAGGATGCGGGCGTCGAGCTCACCGGCTTGAACTTCAACGCCGGGGACATGCCCGGCGGGGATCGGGGCCTGGTGTCCTGGCCCGCTCGCAGCCAAGAGTTCCGCGACAACCTTGACGTGGTCACCCGGATCGGGGAAGCCACCGGATGCTCGGCTTTCAACGCGTTGTACGGCAACCGAGTCGAGGGAGCCGCTCCCGCGGAGCAGGACGAGCTCGGGGCGGAGAACCTTGCTCTCGCAGCCCAGGCGGTGGCCCGGATCGGGGGTACCGTGCTCGTGGAACCCGTGAGCGGCGCCCCGGCCTATC
>JAJYRV010000166.1 GCA_021793935.1 Actinomycetes bacterium
CGAGGACGGCGGGGGATCATCGTCGACATGTTCCCCCACTGGAACTACCTGCTGGAGAACCTCTTCGGCAAGGTGAACTCCGTCTACGCCCACGCCTCCACCCACATCCCCACCCGGTGGGACGAGGCCGACGAGCCCTACACCGCGACCGCCGACGACGCCGCCTACGGCATCTTCGAACTCGACAGCGGAATCATCGCCCAGATCAACTCCTCCTGGGCCACCCGGGTCAACCGCGACGAACTCGTGGAGTTCCACGTCGATGGCACCCTCGGGTCCGCGGTCGTGGGCCTGTTCGGTGCGAAGGTCCAGCCCCGCAACGCCACCCCGAAGCCCGTGTGGAACCCCGACGTCCCCGACGCCCACGACTACGACGCCGACTGGCTCGAGGTGCCGACGAACGACGTGTTCCTCAACGGGTTCCGCCAGCAGTGGCAGGAGTTCCTCACCGCTTACCACACCGGCGAGCCCTACCCCTTCGACCTGCTCGCCGGCGCTCGCGGGGTGCAACTGGCCGAAGCGGGCCTGCAATCCTCCCGCGACGGCAAGAAGATCGTGCTGGACGACCTAGGAAAGTAGGAGGAACACGTGCTCACCCTCATCAACGACCGGGGCGAGATCTCGACCGTCGAGCTGCGCCCCGCCCCGAACTACGCCCCGCCCGCCCGCGGGCTCACCTCCCGGGTCGCCTACGCCGCCGCGCACGTCGTGCCCCACCCGTGGGGCGACAACACCCCCGGCCAGCCCGCCGACATCGACTGGGAGGCCACCCTCGCCTTCCGCCGCCACGCGTACTCCTACGGCCTCGGCGTCGCCGACGCGATGGACACCGCCCAGCGGAACATGGGGCTCGACGCCGCCGCCACCCGGGAGCTCATCTCCCGTTCCGCGCAGGTCGCCCGGGAAGAGAACGGCTCGCTCGTCGTCGGCGTCAACACCGACCACGTGGAGGAGGAGTCCATCAGCCTCAGCCAGGTGGGGGACGCCTACCTCGAGCAGCTGGAATTCACCGAGGAGCAGGGCGCGGGGCCCGTCATCATGAGCTCGCGCCACCTCGCCCGGGCCGCCACGAGCGCCGCGGACTACCGCGAGGTGTACAACCGGGTGCTCGCCGCCGTGCAGACCCCGGTCGTGCTCCACTGGCTCGGCACCGCCTTCGACCCGCAACTGCAGGGCTATTTCGGGTCCGAGGACTGGCGGGTCGCCGCCGACACCCTCATCGAGGTCATCTCCGCCAACCCCGGCAAGGTGGCGGGGGTGAAGATGAGTCTGCTCGATGCCGACTCCGAACTCGCCGTCCGCGCCCGCCTCCCCGAGGGCGTGCGGATGCTCACCGGCGACGACTACAACTACGTCGACCTCATCGGCGGGGAGGCCCTCGTGGGCGTCGACGGCGTGAAGTGCGCCGGCGCGGACGGGGAAACGCTCCCCGTGTTCCAGGGCCACTCCGATGCGCTGCTCGGGGCCTTCGCCGCCCTCGTCGCCCCCGCCTCGGCCGCGCTGCAGGCCCTGGATGCGGGCAAGCCGGGCGAGTACGAACGGATCCTGCGCCCCACCGAGGAACTCAGCCGGCAGATCTTCGCCCGCCCGACCTTCTACTACAAGACGGGCGTGTTCTTCATGGCCTGGCTGAACGGGTTCCAACCCGGGTTCTCGATGGTCGGGGGCCTGCACTCCGCGCGGAGCCTGCCGCACCTGTCGACGATCGTGGAACTGGCGAACCACGCCGGGGCGCTGATCGCCCCCGACCTCGCCGCCGAGCGCTGGCACACGCTGCTGCGTACGAACGGGATCGAGGTGGCCCGATGACCGCCGATGCGCGCCTCTCCCTCAACCAGGCGACGATCAAGTACGCGGACCTGCCCACCGCGCTGTCGGTGACGGCCGGCGCCGGGATGCCGGCGATCGGCCTGTGGCGCGAACCCGTGGCCGAGGTGGGCCTGGCCGAGGCCGGAAAGATGCTCAGCGATTCCGGCCTGCGGTTCTCCACCTATTGCCGCGGTGGTTTCTTCACCCTTCCCGAGGGCCCCGAGCGCCGCGAGGCGCTCGATGACAACCGCCGCGCGATCGAGGAGACCGCGGCGCTCGCCGCCGCCGGAGCGCCGGGCTCCCGGGCCGTGCTCGTGCTCGTCGCCGGCGGCCTGCCCGAGGGTTCCACCGATCTCGTCGGCGCCCGCCAGCGGGTGCGGGACGCGCTCGGGGAACTCGCGGGGGAGGCGAAGGCCGCCGGCGTGACCCTCGCCGTCGAACCCCTCCACCCGATGTACGCCTCCGACCGGGCGGTCGTCTCCACCCTCGGCCAGGCCCTCGACCTCGCCGCGGACTTCGAGCCCGAGGTGGTCGGCGCCGCCGTCGATACCTTCCACATCTGGTGGGACCCCGACGTCGCCGCCCAGATCGACCGGGCCGGCCGGGAGGGGCGGATCGCCACCTACCAGGTGTGCGACTGGGCGACCCCGCTGCCGGCGGACGTGCTGCTCTCCCGCCACTATCCGGGCGATGGGGTGATCGACTTCGCCCACCTCACCCGCGCGGTCGAGGAAACCGGGTACGACGGCGACATCGAGGTGGAGATCTTCAACGCCGACATCTGGAATACCCCGCACCCCCAGGTGGCGCGGCGGGTCGTGGAAAGCTTCGGCACCGCCGTTAGTCCACATCTGGGCAGGCAAGGCGCCTAGAATCAAGCGTGTGACCCCCACGACTGCTTCCACACCCCGGCTTGCCGACGTCGCGCGGCTCGCCGGGGTGTCGCTTGCCACCGCGTCGCGGGTACTCAACGGCTCCACCCGGAAGGTCGCCGAGTCGTATCAACGCCGGGTGCTCAAGGCGGCCGAGGAGCTCGGCTACACCGCGAACCTCTCGGCGCAGGCGACGGCGCGGGGGACCGCCGGGATCATCGCCCTCCTCGTCGCCGACATCGCCGACCCCTACTTCTCCAACATCGCCGCCGGGGTGGCCCGGATGGCCGACGAAGCCGGCCTCGTAGTGACGATCGCGACGACGAACCGCGACCCCGCCCGCGAAGCCGCGCTCCTGCAAACCCTGCGCGGCCAGCGCCCGCGGGCGGTCATCCTCGCCGCCTCCCGCTCCGGCGAACCCATCGCCGAGGCCGCCTCCCACCTCAGCGCCTCCGGGTCCACCGTCGTCGCCCTCGGCCACGACGACGACCCGGACGTGCGCTGGCTCGGAGTGGACAACCACGGCGGGGCCCGGCTGCTGGGCACCGAGATGGCCGGGCTCGGTTATCGGCGCGCGATCATCCTCGCCGCGGGCGAGGGGATCCGCACCTCCGATGACCGCATCGCCGGTTTCACCGAGGGTTTCACCTCCGGCGGCGGCCGGGAACCGATCGTGCGCCGCACCGGCTTCGACCGGGAGGGTGGCAAGGAGGCGATGGCCGACCTCATCGCCGAAGGGTACGTGAGCAACGCCGGCGCGCCCACCCTCGTGTTCGCGATCTCCGACGTCATGGCCGTCGGCGCCCTGCGCGCGATCCGGGCCGCGGACCTGACCATCGGCCGGCAGGTGTCGGTGTGCGGATTCGACGATATTACGACGGCGATCGACGTCACCCCCGAACTCACCACCGTGCACATCCCGCTAACCGAACTCGGCTATCAAGCGGCCGCGCTCGCGATCGACTCCGACGCGCCCGCCCCGGACCTGCCCCTGTCCGTCACCGTGCGGGCCTCCACCCCGCCCGTTCCACCCTCCGGCGCAGGAGAAGGCAATGACCGCCACGGCAGCTGAGTCGGATAGAGTGTCGCAGGTGTCCAGTTCCTTGCGCAATGCTCACGTGTTCATCACCGGTGTTACGGGGTTCGTTGGCCAGGCCGTCCTAGAAAAACTCCTCTCGGCGTATCCCACCACCCGGATCTCCGTCCTCGTTCGGCCGCGCGGAGCGCTCAGCGGCGAACTACGCATCGGCAAACTCGTTCGCAAACCCTGCTTCGCCCCGTGGCGCGAACGCGTGGGCGAGGAGGAGGCGGAGCGGGAGATCGCTCGCCGCGTCACCGTCATCGAGGGGGACCTCGGCGACGTGCCGGAACTGCCCGGCGACATCGACGTCGTCGTCCACTCCGCTTCGACCGTCTCCTTCGACCCCCCGATCGACGAAGCGTTCGCCGCGAACGTCGCCGGCCCCGCCTCCCTGTACGAGGCGCTGCGGGCCTCGGGGTCCGACCCGCACGTCGTGCACGTCTCCACATGTTATGTCGCCGGGTTGCGCAAAGGGGTCGCCGAGGAACGCAGCCTCGAGCACGACGTCGACCGGGTCGTGGAGACCCGCAAAGCCATCGCGGCCCGGGCGGAGGCGGAATCGGCCTCCCGGCGGGCCGAGGTGCTGCGCCCCCTGCTCAAACAGGCCCGCGCCTCCCACCGCCGGGCGGGCGCCCAAGCCGTCGCCCACGCCGCGGAGGAACTCCGCCAGGAATGGGTGAACGAACGGCTCGTGCAGGCGGGCCGGATCCGCTCCCAGAGCCTGGGCTGGCCCGACGTGTACACCTTCACCAAGGCGCTCGGGGAACGGGTCGCCGAAGACCTGTGGGGCCCGGAGCACCGGCTCTCGATCGTGCGGCCCACGATCATCGAATCCTCCGAGAAGCACCCCTACCCGGGCTGGATCGACGGGTTCAAGGTCGCCGACCCCCTCATCGCCGCCTACGGGCGAGGCATGCTGCCGGAATTCCCCGCGCTCGCGGACACGATCCTCGATGTCATCCCCGTCGACCACGTCGTGAACGCGATCCTCGCCGTCGCCGCGAACCCGCCGGAGGCGAACGACGACCCGCGTTACTACCAGGTCGCCTCCGGGATCCGGAACCCGCTGCGGTTCGGGCAGCTGCTGCGCATCGTCCGGGGCTACTTCTCCGCCAACCCGCTGCGCGACGACGAGGGCTCCCTCATCCAGGTGCCGAACTGGTCCTTCCCCAACGGGCCGCGGGTGGAACGCTCGCTGCGCCTGCGCGAAGTGGGCATCGACGTCGCCGACCGGGGCATCGGTTACCTGCCGGCGAACCCGACCACCCGCAAATGGCTCTCGACGATCGCGAAAGCCAAACGCGACCTCGGCACGCTGCGCAAATTCACCGACCTGTACCAGCCCTACACCCAGACCGAAGTGGTGTTCGACGACGCGAACACCCGCGCGCTCCACCTCGCCATCCCCGAGGAGCAGCGCGCCGAGCACGGCTTCGACATCACCGTGATCGACTGGGACCACTACCTCGCCGAGGT
>JAJYRV010000167.1 GCA_021793935.1 Actinomycetes bacterium
TCCAGATGTTCGGGACCTGCGGGACCCGGTGAACGATGCCGGCGAGCCACCGTGCGATCCCGATCGCGACGAGCATCGTCACCGTAGTCATGGCGGCTTCGGTCAGGCCGAACCCCATCAGACCCGCACTCGTATAGAGCCCGGCGAGCGAGCTCCCGGCCGGCGTGAGGGCCCGAAGTTCCCACACCGCCGACCCCACTCGGACCTCGAGCGGCGTGACGGCTGAGACGAACGGCAGGCTCACCGACGCCTCTCCCGAGGTCCCCGCGAGAGCCGTCACCGTCGCATTCGCCCAGTAAGGGTCGAGCCGCGCCGGTTGCGTCACCGCGACGAGCGTCGAGTTCCCGTCCACGGTGCGGTTCTCGTAGACGGTGGTGTTGCCCCACGTCCACTCCTCGATCTGGACCGGAAGGCTAACGGGGGCGGAGCCCGCGTTCACGATCTCGACGTAGAGGGACGTATCGTAGACCATGTCCCCGTCCTTGAGCGCGCCTGAGTCGAGCGGGGGTGTCGACGGGAAGGTCGGGCTCGCGCTGCTGGCGTACGGAACGCCGAACACACCCGGCCCTACCACCTTCCCATAGCGCACCGGCGCGGACGCGCCCGCGGCTCCGCTGAGGACGAACAGCCCCGCGAGACCCACGACGAGGGCCCACGCGAGGGTCTTTCGGCTAATCACGCGCGCTGGATCCGAGTTGTACTCTCTGCGTCTTCATCGAGACCTCCCCGCGGGGATCCGCGTGGGCTTCGACTGTGATTTGCGGCGCTCCCCGAAGACGGCGGGGAGGGCCACGATCGCTACCGTCAGCGCGACCGCAAGGATCAGGACGACGAGGAGGAGGGCTCCGCCCGAGATCGCGGGCGACCCCGCGCCGAGAGACGCGCTCAAGTTCGCGGTCCGCCCCTGCGTGAAGGCCAACGGGCTCACGCCGGCGAGGTTCCAGGATTCGAGCGCGAAGCAGTAGGACGTCCCGCTCGGAAGGTTGAGGAGCGTAAGGTTCGACCGAACGCCGAGGGACCCGCTCGCGTAGATGGAGCTCGTGAATGGCCGGAGCGCGGAGCAGTTCGGGCCCCAGAAGGCGCCGGACGAGTAAATCTTGAGACCGTTGTTCACGGTGTAGGTATCGCCGGTGCCCAGCGACGAAGGAAGGAGCGTCCCGCTGAAGTTGGTATAGTACGACCCGGCCGTGTTGAACACCCTCGCCCCATCGTCGAGTCCCCCGTAGGTCGCCGAGAGTTGGGGCGCCTCCCCGCTCGGCCCGAACACCGACAGCAGGTAGTCGGTCTCACCGTACACGTCCATGTAAACCGTCTGGTTCGACCGCGCCGGGATGTTGTAGAGCTTCAGCCACCACGTCGTGCGGGTCGAGGCATTGGAGTTGTTGGACTCCAACCACGCGTAGATGGCGGTCCCGTTGGGGTAGCGCCACTCGACGTTCGAGTCGTCGGCGTTGAGGTAGGCCGCGTAGCGCGAGGAGTTCACGACGACCATCTGCTGGTAGGTGCCGGTCGGCGAGGCTTGGGTGTTGGAGATCTGGATCGGGACCGACCAGGTAGGAGTCGGCATATCCAGCGGGTGAAGCCGCGCCGGGACCGGGGCAGCGTTCGCAGGGAGCGCCCCGGGGAGTCCCAGGAGGGCCAGAACGACTCCGAGGCTCACCCAGAACCCGAAACTCGGCCGGAGGGGCCTCCGGTGAAGCCGTTTCCTATCCACGGCGCCGTCGACCGCGGACGTGCCGGTGGGCCACCGAACCGCGCCGGCAGGCCGCGGTGCACCTCCCTGCGTGTTCGCCGCGGCTGTGCGGGTGGGCGTAGATCCGCGCCTCGTGCGCCTCCACGACCTCCCGCTTGCCCGTCTTCGAGAAGCTGATGTGCGAGGGGACGTGCTCGACCTTGACTCCGCTCGGGTTCCGGGCCGCCTGCTCCCGGGCGACCTTGCCCATCGTCTCGCCCCAGACGAGGTCCCCATGCTCCTTCCCGTAGCGGCGCTCGAACTCGCGCTTCGACTCCTCGCTGTTGAGGTGCTTCCGGCGTTCCTCGGCCATCTCTACTTCCGCTCCGTGCGCCGGTGGTAGAGACCGAACGCGAGCAACGCGATCCCGAAGACCCCGCCCGCAGGCATCAGCCAGGGGTTCCACGCCGACGTGTTCACCGCGCCGGTCGGCTGGAGGGCCAGCAGGAGGAACACGGAGAACGCCCCGAAGAGGAACAGCACCCCGAGGCCGATCATGACGTCGGACCAGCTCGACCTCGCCATTCGGTTCCTCCGGAGCCTACCGAGACGTCCCGCGAAGACCAGCCGCGATGAGGACGACCCCGACGATCCCGACGACGACCGAGAGCGTGGCGTAGCCCAGGACCCAGGACACGTACGCTCCGAGGAGCGCGACGAGACCGATGCCGGCGACCCCAAGGTGCCTCCCGGCCCGCGCCGCTCCGACCCGGACCGCGGCCCAGACCGCGGATCCGATGACCGTGAACAGCACGAGATCCCAGACGACGGGGTCGCTGAGCCAACTGAGGAATCCGACCACACGGACACTCTCCTCAGCGGCCCCCGACGATGATCGTGGACGACCCTCCGCCCCCGCCTCGCTTCTTCCCGCCCCAGGCTTCGACCTCCACGATGGCAACGTAGACCAGGATCCCGATCACCGCGAGGATCAGCAGGGCCGCGACGATGGATCCCGCGAGCTGCCCCAGCGGTCCGCCCCCGAACAGGCCCGAGAGCCAGTTCGTGAGCCAGGAGAAGGGATTCGGCAGGCCGCCGAAGGTGCCCGTGCCAGCTCCCTGAGAGCACGGACCGTTGCAGGTGATGTTGGCGACGGTGACGTTCAGGGTCGCCACTTCGACCGTGCAGTTCGCCGCCGCCGATCCTCCGACCACGCATGACGTAAGGTACAGCGCGTCTCCTGGAGTCGCAGTGGCGACGTGAACGAGCGACGTGCTCACTCCCGTAGACGTGCCGTTTCCGACGGCTCTGAACATCACCCCCGACTGGACCGCGTAGATCTGGATCGGGTCGTTCGCCGGGACCTCCCACACCTTCCCTACGGGGATCGAGACCGTAGAGAGCGTCGGCATCAGCAGGAGCTGCTGCGAACCCTTGTGGACGGTGTTGTAGTACGTCGTGTTGCCGATCGCCCAGGTCGAGTGGTTTCCGAACTTCTCTGAGTTGAACGGCTTCCCGCGGAGGTCGATTGGCTGCGTCCCGTTCGTGAGGTAGACGAACCCGGTCGCGTTCACCGCCAGGTTGCCCCAAGGCGCGCTGCCGATCGTCCACTGCCGGGTCGCCGTGGATCCGCAGAAGCTGGTCGCGTTCAGGGAGACGTTGTAGAAGGCGCCCATTCCCTGGAGGGCCGCGAGGTAGAGAGACTCCCACTCCGACGCGTTGAGCGTCACGTTGGAGATCTGCGACGGCATCACCATATACGGCTCCGGGATGAAGCAGCCGGGCGGGATCTGCGAAAGATTGGTGAACCCCGCCGTGCGCAAGAAGGTCCAGTACGCCTGCGCGTTCGATGCCGCGTCGTACTCGATATGCTCTACCCACTTACCCAGGTTCTGGTCCAGGGCGCCAGGGAACGCGTTCGCCTCCCACATGATCGCATTTCCTAAGCCGGTGTTTCCGATCAGGGCCACGTTGGGGCTGCTCCCGAAGCTGCTCGGTCCGTATGACCCCCCTGGATCTACCGCGTCTCCTCCGTCCTTGATCAAAGCCGCGAGTTGATTCCCGGACGAACTCGTGACAGCGGCATTCTGCGCTCCGGGAAGGATGAACCCGCTGCAGGTGGACCCCGAGACCCCGTACACGCCCGAGGGGACGTTGATCGTCGCGTACGAGAACTGATAGGAACCGAATCCCCCCCCGTTCGCGAGGTTGAAGGTGTACGTAGCTTGCGTCACCTCGTTTCGGAATGTCACGGTTCCACCCGACGGGCACTCCGTGCCGACGGTCCTCGGGCCTCCAGGCACGTACATGTTCGCCCCACCTACGCCCCCTCCATACGTGATCAAGGTGGTGGAGGCAGAGGTGATCGCTGCGCAGTCATAGCCGTTGTTGCAAGAAGGCGAAATCCCTAGGAAGCTGAGTTGCGGAGTATTCGCGGCGAACACGCCTCCAGAACCACCGTAACCGTTGATCTGACTGGCGAGCGACGCGACGATCTCCCCGACCTCCTGGATGTAGCCGCTCAGCACGGGTGCTAGATTGGGCAGGACGCCGGACTGGTAGAGGTCGAGGGAGACGTTGAAGCTGCTCTTGTTCAACTGCAGGACCGCCGCGTTGTCGGCAGCGCGCTCCCATCCGACCTTGCTCACGTTGAGCGAGGACACCAGGCTCAGGTAGCTCGCCTCAGTAAGGTTGAACTCGTTCGCGACCGCCCCGTAGAGTCCGTTGCTCCACGCGACGAACGCTGCGGAGTTCGAGCCGGCCGCAACTCCGGTCTGGCAGGCGTAGTACCCCGCGATCCCTCCTGCGACTGCTCCGACCAGCACGCCAATAGGGTTGCCCGTCAGCAGTCCGATGGTCGCCCCGGCGATGATCGCGGCCCCGATGCAGACGCCCCTCGCATCATCCGGCTGAAGCCCGAGCTGGGCGAGGACGGAAGGAGATGGCCTCGCACCACTCTGCATCGAGCGATACGCATCCATCAGGAGAGCATGCTGTGCGGGACTCAGTGAGTCGACCCACTTCTGCGCCTGCTCGAGCTGGGCGAGGGGGACGTGGATCCCCGCGGAGAGATCGCTGAGGAAGGCGTACTCTCCGTGGTCGCTCTTGACGAGAGCGGGAGAAGCCCGGGCGGGCGAGCTCGGCGCTGACGGTTGCGACGCGGTCGGGAGCGCCGTAGCGACCATCAGGACGACGAGAGCGACCGCGAGGGCCGCGGCCGCCCAGTGAGAGCGGTGCATGTTGGATGCCTCCGTGCCTCTCCGTCCTGTTCAGCCGCGGCGCCGGCGGCGTTGGCTCGCGATCATCGCGAACAGCGCGATCACGAGCAGGAGGAAGACGATCGCCCACCACCAGGTCACGATGAACGACTGGAAGTCCGCCCCGCTCTGTGCGAAGAAGCCGCCGAGCTGCGTGTTCGCCGAGACGTTCGTCTCGTGGTACCCGACCGTCCAGTTCTCGTAGGCGCCGGTGACGCGCAGTCCGCTTGCGGCGTTGAACAGGATCGAGTTCGACGCCGACGTGTTCGCGAGGTCCGCGGCGGACACGAACGACCAGGTCGGGT
>JAJYRV010000168.1 GCA_021793935.1 Actinomycetes bacterium
TCGGCAGCCCCGTGGCCATCGATTTCTTCGAGCCGCACATGAGGAGCGCGATGCGGTCGCCGACGTCGAGGCCGATGAGTTTCCCGCCCCACCAGGTGAGTGCGAGGACGACGGCGACGAGGATCACCGAGATCACGCCGACGCCGACGAGCATCCATCCCGAGACGGTGCTCCACACTCCGGCGTCGGTGGCGCTCACGACGGAGACGAACACGACGGCGAGGATCGTTCCCTTATCCCACAGGCCGGTGAGTTTCTTGTGCCGGCGCACCCAGTCGCCCGTCCAGCGCTGGAAGACCTGCCCGATGATGAAGGGGAGCAGGAGCAGGATGAGGATGTCGCGGATGTTCGTCCAGCCCATGGAGCCGGACGCGCCCATGAGCCAGAGCACGAGCAGTGGGGTGGCGATCATGCCGATGAGGTTGGAAACGGTGGCGGCGGTGCTCACGCCGGCGATGTTGCCGCGGGCCACGGAGACGAACGCGATCGAGGATTGCACCGTGGAGGGCAGCAGCGTGACGTAGAGCAGGCCCGCCGCGAGGGTCGCCCCGAGGAAGGGGGTGGTGAGGAACTGCGTGAGCAGGCCGAGCGCGGGGAACACGAGGAAGGTCGCCGCGATGATCGCCCCCTGCAGCCGGAAGTTCTTCATCCCGTCGATGACCTCACCGGTGGACAGGCGCGAACCGTAGAGGAGGAAGAGGATGAAGATCCCAACGTTGGAAACCTGCGTGATCGGGCCGATGGCGTCGTGCGGAATCGGGAGGACGAGGCCAAGGATCATCATCACGATGATCCCGATCATGAACGGATCAGCGATTCTTTTCAGAGCACTCACTGCCCGTACGCTACCTGCTTTGCGCTGCTTCTCTCCACCGCGCCTCCCGGAGCGTGCCGGTTCGCTGCCCCGAGCCGAGCCTGGCGCCCCGCGGGGGCCGGCCGCCTCGCGCGCTCACGCCCCAGGCAGCGACCCGGACTTCAGCTCCCGCAACCAATGACTCACTTCGGCGGCGACGGCGCGGGCGAGGTCGCGGGGAGTGTCGTTGTCGAACTCGGCGATGATGTGGCGCACCACCCCGGCCCGCCTGAGGTCGAGGGAGGAGACCTGCTGTTGCTCGGCGATCTCGGCGGCGGCGTCGGCGTTGCCGTACATGATCGCGCTCGCGCCCTCGGGCGGCAGCGGCGAGAGCCAACTGTGTTGGGCGGCGACGGTGACGTCGGCGGGTAGCAGCGCGAGCGCTCCCCCACCCGTACCCGGACCAAGGAGAACCGAGACGCTGGGGACGGTCAGGGTCGACATGGTCGCGATGCACCGGGCGATCTCCCCCGCCATCGCCCCTTCTTCGGCGTTCGCCGAGAGTTCTGCCCCGGGGGTGTCGATGACGGTGACGAGGGGCAGACTGAGTTCTTCGGCGAGTTTCATCCCGCGCCGGGCCTCCCGGAGCGCGGCCGGCCCCATGGGCGCCTCGGGGGTCTGGGCGATCTTGTCTTGCCCGACGACGACGCACGGCACGCCGTCGAGACGCGCGAGCGCGACGAGTATCGCGGTGTCGCGTTCGCCTTCGCCGGTTCCCTGCAGCCGCAGCGTGATGTCGCTGGCGAGGCGCAGGATGTCGCGTACGCCCGCGCGTTTCCCCGAGCGGGTGCGGGAGATGCTGTCCCACACGTCGTCCTCGAGCGTGCCCAGGTCGATCTTCGGGCGGCGCTCGATGCGGGGTTCGATCATCGGGTCGCAGAAGAGTTTCAGCGCATCGTCGAAGACCGCTGGCAGCTGTTTCATCGGCACGACCGCGTCGATGATTCCACGGGCGGCGAGGTTCTCGCTCGTCTGCACCCCCGTGGGGAACGGTTCGCCGGTGACGACTTCGTAGACCTTCGGCCCGAGGAAGCCGACGAGGGCGTCGGGTTCGGCGACGGTCACGTGCCCGAGTGATCCCCAGGACGCGAACACGCCGCCGGTGGTCGGGTGCCGCAGGTGCACGAGGTAGGGCACGCCGGCGGCCCGGTGGTCCATGATCGCGCGAGAAATGTCGATCATCTTGACGAACGCGGGCGTTCCCTCCTGCATCCGAGTGCCGCCGGAGGCGGTGGAGGCGACGAGCGGAACGCGCTCCGCGGTGGCGCGCCGAACGGCCCTCTCGATCCGGTTCGCGGCGTCGCGGCCGATGGAACCGGCCAAGAATCGGAACTCCCCGACGATGAAAGCGACCCGTCGCCCGTGCACGGTGCCCTGCCCGGTGAGCACCGATTCGTCGCAGCCGCTGCGCTCCCGGGCCCTGCGCAGTTCTTCCTGGTACTGCGGCGAATAGCCCGAGATGTCGATCGGTTCGTCCCAGGATTCCACGGAGCCGTCGTCGAAGAACTCCTCGATGAGTTCCCGCGCTGCCAGCCACCTCGTGCTCACCCCTCAGCCCGCCCGGCCGCGGTCCCGCGTGCGCTGGGCGAGGGCCGCGAGCGCCTTGGGGAAGATATTTGCCGGCGGCGTGACCAATCCCGCGCCCACCTGGCCGGTACCGGCCACGGCCCCGGCCATGCCGGTGTTGATCTGCGGCAGGATCGAGGTGCGGCAGACCTTGGTGACGTCGATCCCCGTGGGCGCGCCCATGAAGTCGAGGACGGGTATCGACCAGCGGTCATTGCTCCCGAGCGTGATCTCGTTCATCCGCCGGGTTGTCGCGAGGGCGTCGGGAACCGTTCCGCCGACGAACCGCACGATCGCCGGCGCGGTCGCCATCGCGAACCCGCCGATTCCCGCGGTCTCCGTGATCGCCGAATCGCCGATGTCCGGGTTGGCGTCTTCGGGCCCGTAGTCCCCCAGGAAGAGTCCCTCGGCGATCTGGGCGGGGCCGGTGAACCACTCGTCCCCCGTACCGGCGGTCTGGATACCGAACTCGGTTCCGTTCCGCGCCATCGCGACCACCATCGTGGACCCCTCGATGTTGCGCGCCGCGTCGAGGGCGAGTTTGCACGCGGGCATCGCGAGGTTGAGGAAGAAGTGGTCGTTGCCGCCGATGAAGGAGAACACTCGGGCGACGTCGGCGGAGTCGAGTCCGGATTGCACGAGCGCCGGCGCGAGATCACGCAGGACCATGAGCGTCCCGGCGCGGTTGCGGTTGTGCGCTTCATCCCCCATCTGCAGCATCTGCCCGAGGATCGAGGTGACGTTGATCGGTTCGGAGCCGCGGGTCGCCGCGGCGAGCGCCGGCCCCAACACCTCGGACATCCACCGCAAGCGCTCCAGCACCTCTGGGGCGTACGCCCCGTACCGCAACACCTTCCCGAGCCCTTCGTTCAAGCTGCAGTAGGTGCGGCGGCCGTCGGTCGGGTCTTCGATCACCCACATCCACATCGACGGCGATACCACCCCCGCCATCGGCCCCACCGCCGAGCGGTGGTGGCAGGGCTCCAGGGTGACGTTCGAGCCGGAGGCGAACAGAGCCTCGGCATCCTCGGGATCCTCAACGAGCCCCTCGAGTGCCGCGGCCCCCAGGAGCGCGCCGCGCATCGGGCCGGAGGCGTTCTCCCACGACAGCGGCGGGCCGGCGTGGAGGAACTCTCCCTTCTGGAGCCCGAGTACTTCGCTCGCCGGTGCGACGTCGACGAGGTTGCCCTGCACCCCGAGATAAGCGGCGAGGGCCTTCTCGTTGGCCTCCACCCGCAGCGGATCCATCGCGACGGTCGCGAGGTCGGCTTCGGTGCCGGCCATGGGCGGGCGCCAGTCCACCCGCGTCACATCGACCGCCTGGTGATCGAGAGCGTCGGCGAAGATGCTCACTCCGGTGGAGACGACGCCGCTAGATGCGTCAAATGTTGAGGTCATCAGACACCTTCAATCAGTGAAATCGCCCGGCGGGTCGCCTGAGCGTTGGACAGGTGGACTTCCGCGCCCGCATCGGCGAGCGCCTGAGCCTGGCGGTCGAGGCCCTGGGGGTCCCCGGAGGTTCCGATGCAGGAGACGACGATCGCCAGTTCGCGCCCGCCCTCACGCGCCGCGCTGATCGCCTCGCGGATCGCCGGGGCGATCGTGGCGGCGGGATCGGCGTCGGCCCCGTGACCGAGCACCACGTCGAGCAGCACGCACCCGACCTCGGGATCGGCGCTCACCCTCCGCAGGTGCTGCAGGCGGATCGTGGGTTCGATCATCGGGTGCGGGCGACCTTGGGTCATTTCATCGGAGCCGAAATCGATCATCACCGTGCCGCCCGCGTCCAGTGTGGAATCAAGCCGCCGGTCCTCGTTGAGGGGGATGTTGCTCCACACCGGCCCGAGCACGGATTGTGCGAGAAGCATCGATTCGTCGCATAGGGTTCCCCCGGCGAACAGTCCGCGCAGGCGGCCACCCCTGCCCCCGCTCGCCTCTCCCCACACCGGCCACTGCCCCGCCTCGCGCCCGAGCGCCGCGACGATCTTCTCTGCTGCCTGCGTCAGATCGGGCTGCCCGTCGCCGAGTAGCGCGAACTCAACAGGGGTGGAGAGGGATTCTGCGTATTTCTGCAGGTCCTTCGCCACCTCCTTCGCGGGCGGCTTTGAGACGACGACGATGAGTTCGGTGTCCGGGTCCTCATCGAGGCGGCGCATCGCGTGCAACGTGGAGGTGCCGCGCACCTCCGCGCTGAGGTCGCGCCCGCCGACTCCGAGGGCAGCGCTCACCCCCACCTCCGCATAGTCGAGCAGTGCGAGCAACTGCTGGCACCCGGTGCCCGATGCGGCGACGATGCCGACCGGGCCGGGGCGCACCGTGTTGGCGAAGCCGAGGCCGACTCCCTCCACGACCGCGGTTCCGCAATCGGGACCCATCACGAGCAGGTCTTGCTTGGCGGCATAGTTCTTTAACGTGACTTCTTCCGCCAGGGGAACGTTATCGGAGAAGATCATCACGTCCTGCCCGGCCTCGAGAGCATCCATCGCTTCAACCGTTGCCGATGGGCCCGGCACGGAGACGAGCGCCAACCCCGCCCGGGTGATGCTCAGGCCCCGGCCGGTGGTGCGCGGCGGTTCGGTAACTTCTCCGGCGGCGCCGCTGGGTTGCCGGCGCGTGGCCTCGATCGCCCGATCGACCGCGGCGAGGGCCGCCTCGATCCGGTCGCTCGAGGTGAGGCGCAGGGCGATGATCATGTCGTTCCCGGTCGCTTCTGGCACGGAGAACCCCATGCCTTGGATCACGTCAATATTGAGCTCGGTGGCCATCGCGACCTGCGCGGCGAGCACTCCGTCGATGCGTGCCACGTCTTT
>JAJYRV010000169.1 GCA_021793935.1 Actinomycetes bacterium
GCGCTCGATGCGCTCAACCCGGGAGCGGAACCGGGGAGGGCCCCGCCCGGGGGTGGGGGCAGGTTCGGCGCCGGCGAACTCTGCTCAGGCCCGCCGAAGGGATAGCCCGCAGGCGCCGCCGGCGGGGGCGGGGGCGGTGACGAGGGCGGGGTCGGCGACGGCGGTGGCGGGGGTGGCGGGGGTGGCGGCTGCACCGCTTCGGTTTCGGGGAACGGGTCTTCCTCGTACGGGTTGTACCCTTCCGGAGGTGTGGCCGGGGGGTATGACATAGCCTAGTTCTGCAGATCCTCAACGGTCGGAGCGTCACGCTTCGACGTAGGTTGGCCGAACCCCATCACTCGCAGGGCGATCGAGATCACCAGCCCGAGCGCGACGACCCCGGCACCGATCCCGATCGTGACCTTGTTGAACAGGATCGCCCCGACCGCGATGACGACGACTCCGACGCAGGTTGCCCAAAAGAGGAACCAGCCGGCGACGGTGCGGCCGTGGTTGGATTGCGGGGGTGTTGATGGGGGGTTCATCAGCCGGTTGTCTGGGACGGGGCTTTCCTGGCTCATCTACTCATTTATCCTTTAGCGTCCGAGGGGGCAACTGCCCGGAGTACGACCTACGTGCATTGTAGCCGGATTCAGGTGGGATCCTCACCGCGGCTGAGCGCGTCCCAATCGTCCATCGCTTGACGCCGGGAGCGGGCCCGCGGGTCCGCCGCGGGCGGCGGGGGGTCCGCCTCTGCCCGGGCGGCGGGCTGGTAGCGCCGGCCCACGGTGTGCCAGGTGCCCAGGTGGGTTAGGAGCCACCCGCTCGTGACGATCCCAGCGGCGAGGACGGCAAGGCTCAGGTACGGCCACCAGGTCACCGTCACCGGGGTGTTGATGGCGCGCACCGAGGTGAGGTCAGCGGCCGCGGTCGCGGCCACGATCTCCGGTTCTGCGAGGAACATCACCACCGTTGCTCCGGCGGCGAGGTTGGCCGCGACGACCCCCACGAGGGCGACGATCCGCACCGCCCGGCCGGCGAGTCCGAGCACGAGCGCGGCGGCGATGATCACGAGCCCGACACTCGCGGCGGCAGGTGCCGCCGACGTCCCCCCGACCGTGACGGCAAGGTCGCCGGTCGCGGTGGGCGTGGTTGCCCGCACCCACGTGGGCAGGGTGGTCAGGAGCACCCCGGCGCCCAGGACCGCCGTCGTCACCGTCGCTGCCCCGCGGCTGAGTCTAGCCATCGCCGCCCCCGGTGAGGGGTTGCAGGCCGGCGGCGACCTCGACCGCGCGCACCGCCGCCTCGGCCTTGGAGCGGGTTTCCAGGTACTCGGTGCGGGGGTCGGAGCCGGCGACGAGCCCGGCGCCTGCCTGCACGGAGGCCACTGCACCGGAGATGACCGCCGTGCGGATGGCGATCGCCATGTCCATCTCACCGGCGAAGTCGAAGTAGCCGACCGTGCCGCCGTAGATGCCGCGGCGGGCGGGTTCCAGGGCGTCGATCACCTCGATCGCCTTCCGCCGGGGGCTGCCCGAGAGGGTCCCGGCCGGGAACGCGTGGGCGAGGGCGTCGAGGGCCGTCTTGCCCTCCTGCAGGGCGCCGGTGACGGTGGAGGTGATGTGCATGATGTGGGAGAAGCGCTGCACCCGCATGTAGCCGTCCACGTCGATCGAGTCGGGCGTGCAGGTCTGCCCGAGGTCGGCCTTGGCGAGGTCGACGAGCATGACGTGTTCGGACACTTCCTTCTCATCGGCGAGCATTTCCTGCTCGAGGGCGCGGTCCTCGGCCGGGGTGCGCCCGCGCGGGCGGGAGCCGGCGATCGGGAAGGTCGTCACCGTGCCGGCGGAGACCTTGATGAGGGTCTCGGGTGAGGAGCCCACGACGTGGAAGTCCCCCGCGGGCCCGCCGGGCAGGTGGAGCAGGTACATGTACGGCGAGGGGTTGATCGTCCGCAGGGCCCGGTAGACGTCCAACGGGTCGGCCTCGCACTCGAGGTCCAACCGCCCGCTGAGGACCACCTGTTCGCACGCGCCGCGGGCGATCTCGCGTTTGACCTCCCGCACGGATTCCTCGTATTCGCCCTGGGAGGTGCGCATCGTGCGGGCCACGGTGACGGGGCGGTGGGTGCTCACGACCGCGGGGCTGGGTTCGGTCAGGGCGCTGGCGAGGGCGTCGAGGCGGCGCACGGCGTCCTCGTAGGCCTCCTCCACCCCCGTTTCGGTGTCGTTGGTGTTGATCGCGTTGGCGATGAGCCACGCCGACCCGTCGTGGTGGTCGATGGCGACCATGTCGGCCACGAGCATGAGGGCGAGGTCGGGCAGGTGGAGCTCTTCGGGGGCAACCTTGGTGAGGTCGGGGTGGAAATACCAGCACGCGTCCCACCCCAGGGCCCCGACGAGTCCGCCGGTGAGCGGGGGCAGGCCCGGCAGCGGCTCGGTGTGGAGCGCGGCGAGGGTGCCGCGCAGGATCTCCAGGGGCGTGCCCGAGGCGGGCACGGACACGGGCGGGTCGCCGAGCCAACGCACGTCCTCGCCGTCGGCAAGCAGCGTCGCCTGGGCGCGCACCCCCACGAAGCTCCACCGGTGCCAGGCCCCGTCGGCCTCGGCGGATTCGAGGATGAAGGTCCCCGGCTGGCTCCCGGCCAGGCGCCGGTAGATGCCCACGGGGGTGAGGTCGTCGGCGAGGATCCGCCGGACGACGGGGATGACCCGCCGTTCGCGGGCGAGGTCGGAGAATTCCGCGGCGGTGGGCCACGTGGTGCCCCAGTCGAATCTCGTCATGACCTCACCGGCAATTCGTGGCCCTCGAAGCAGGAGCGGGTACCCAGGTGGCAGGCGGCGCCGACCTGCTCGACCCGCACGAGCACGGCGTCGCCGTCGCAGTCGAGGGCGACCGACTTCACGTACTGCACGTGCCCGGAGGTGTCGCCCTTGCGCCAGTATTCCCCGCGGGAGCGGGACCAGAACGTCACGCGGCCCTCGGTGAGGGTGCGGTGGAGAGCTTCGTCGTCCATCCATCCCACCATGAGGACCTGATCGTTCTCGTCTTGGATAACTGCGCACACGAGCCCGGCGGCGTCACGTTTGAGCTGCCGAGCAATTTCGGGATCTAGAGCCACGATTTTGATCTTCTCACTTTTCTTCGTCGTCCGCCCCGCGCGTCCGCGATTCGGGTGCGTGGGTGAGCTGCGCCGTCCACGATTCTTGCATCCGGGCGTAGATTCCCCCGGCGTGGGCGAGTTCGCTGTGGTGCCCGAGCTCGACGAGCTCGCCGTGGTCGATGACGGCGATGAGGTCGGCGGCCTCGGCGGTGGAGAGCCGGTGCGCGATCGAGACCGCGGTCTTCCCTTCGGTGAGTGCGGCCAGCGCCCGGTTGATGCGCGCCTCGGTGGCCGGATCGACCGCGGAGGTCGCTTCGTCGAGCACGAGCAGGTCGGCGTCGGCGAGGTAGGCCCGGGCGAGGGCGACGAGTTGGCGCTCCCCGGCCGAGAGGGCCTCCCCGCGTTGGCCGACATCGGTGTTCACCCCGGCGGGCAGTCCCGCCACCCAGTCGGTGAGTCCGAGGTCGGCGAGCGCGTCCTGCGCCGCGGCGGCGGGGTCGGGCAGGTCCGGGCGCGCGTAGGTGATGTTGTAGGCGATCGTGCCGGTGAACAGGAACCCCTCCTGGGGCACGATGACGACCCGGGAGCGCAGGTCGGCGAGCGCGAGGTCGCGCAGGTCGATGCCGCCCAGGAGCACCCGGCCGTGGTGGGGGTCAGCGAACCGGGTGAGCAGGCGGGCGAGGGTAGTCTTCCCCGAGCCGGTCTCCCCCACGATGGCGACCTTGGTGCCGGCGGGGATGTCGAAGGTGATCCCTTTGAGGACCTCCGGCCCGCCGGGGTAGGCGTAGCGCACGCCCTCGAAGGAGATCGCTGCCGCTCCCCTGCTTCCCGCGCTCACCGGCCGTTCCGGTTCGGTGATGTCGAGCGGGGTGTGGATGATGGAGATCACCCGCCGCCATCCGGCGACGGCGCTTTGCAGGTCGTTGAGCACTTCGGTCGCGGTTTGCACCGGGCCGGTGAAGATCTGCAGAAGGAACAGGAAGGCGAGCAGCTCCCCGACCGTGATCTGCTCATCCACGCCGAGGAGGGTGCCGGCGATGACCGCCACCCCGAGGGCGGCCCCCGACAGGAGGGTGCCGGTGGAGAAGGACAGGGAGGCGAGCACTTGGGCGCGCACCTCGGTGGACCGGTAATCCTCGATCGACGCGTCGATGCGGTTGCGGGTGCGGGCGCCCACGCCGTAGGCCCGGATGGTCTGGGCGCCGACGACCGCCTCGGAGATCGCGGCGAGCATCACCCCGGCCTTCACCCGCACGGTGGAGAATCGGCGGTTGAGCGCCGCCTGGGCTTTCGGGGCGAGCAGGAGCATCGGCACGAACACGAGCCAGACGATGATCGTGAGTTTCCAGGAGTAGATCGCCATCGCGAGGGTCGCGCCGAGCAGTTGCAGGGAGGACATGATGAGCTGCATCCCGCCCCACTGCACGAATCGGGAGATCGTGTCGACGTCGGTCGTCACCCGGGAGACGAGCGCACCACGGCGCTCGGTGTTCTGGGTGAGGACCGAGAGGTGGTGGATATGGGCGAAGGCCCGGTTACGCAGTTGGGCGAGGCCCGCCTCGGTGGCGATGAACAGGCGGATGTTCGCCGTCGCGGCGGCGCTCGAGGTGAGCAGGAGAACACCGGCGGCGATGAGGGCGGTCTGCCACACGAGCGTGACGTTGACGCCGCCGGGGGCGAGCAGCCCGTGGTCGGTGACCTGTTGGACCGCGGTGGGTACGACGAGCCGGCCGATCGTCGCGACGATCGCGATCGCGGCGGTGATGCCGATGCCCTTCTTCATCGCCGGGGAGAGGCGCACCCCTTCGGCGATGGTGCCGAACACTCCGAGGTCGGAGGTGGTTTCGATGCGGGCGCTCGCGGCGGGGGTGCTCATGCGCGGGCCTCCCGCTGCTCGCGGTCGCGGGCGTAGGCGGTGACGATCTCGGCGTACCCCGGGTCGCGGGCGAGGAGTTCCTCGTGGCGCCCGACGTCGACGACGCGGCCCCCTTCGACGTGCACCACCCAGTCGGCGAGCACGATCGTGGAGGTGCGGTAGGCGACGACGAGCACGGTTGCCCCGCCGGTGAGTTCCCGCAGGCCGGCGAGGATCGCCTGCTCCACCACCGGGTCGACCGCGGAGGTCGCGTCGTCGAGGATGAGCAGG
>JAJYRV010000170.1 GCA_021793935.1 Actinomycetes bacterium
GAGGCGACGATAGACCTCGGAGACGTAAGTTTGTTCGGCGCTGAGCCGCGCATCGGTAGGGGATGACACTTAGTTCCTTACCTAATAGACATCCGCCGGAAAAGACAGGCAATCCATTATCCCTCAAGACGGCTCGGGAGATAACCGGCAGGCGCGGTGATGCGTCTCATATCCCGCGTGGGTGTGCGTATGATCTGGAGGCGTGTGCAGGAATTAAAATCGGTCTCGCGGTGTTGTCCAAGCCAGAGGTGATGTGTGAATGAATCCCCGTGAACTTTACGAGCTCTCCGAATCGGAGCTGCCCCAAGTGCCGGTGCTCGTCCACGCCCTGGATGGGGCGATCGACGCCGGCAACGCAGGTGAACTCGCGAGCGAGCACCTGCTGCGACACCTGACCGGCGAGCGCGTGGCGACCTTCGACGTCGACGCGCTCATCGACTACCGCGCCCGCCGCCCGCTCATGGACTTCACCGACGGCGCGTGGACCGGGTATGACCAACCGGAGATCGTCGTCGACCTGCTGCGTGATGACGAAGGGGCGCCACTGCTGTTCCTGCACGGATGTGAACCCGATGTGCAGTGGGAACGCTTCATCGCCGCGGTGAGGACGATCATCGAGGATTTCGGCGTGGAACTCACGATCGGTATCAACGGTATCCCCATGGGCGTGCCCCACACGCGGCCGCTGACCGTGACCTCCCACGCGACCCGGGCGGACCTGCTCGCCGATGCCCCGAACTTCATGGGCAGCGTGAAAGTCCCCTCGACGGTCGGCGGATTGCTCCAGTATCGCCTCGGGCAAGAGGGGCGGGACGCGATCGGTTTCGCCGTGAACGTGCCCCACTACCTCACCCAGACCGACTACCCGCAGGCGGCGGCAGAACTCGTGCGCCGGATCTCCCGCGCGACGGAACTCTCGTTGCCCGTCGGTGATCTTGAGGCGCGGGGAGTGAAGGTGCAGGCCGAAATCGAGCGGCAGGTTGCTGAGTCCGATGAGGTCCGGGCGCTGGTTGCCACCCTGGAGAAGAACTACGATACGTTCTCGCAGACGCAGGAAACCCTGCCGCCGTTGCCCGCCGCGGACGTGCCCAGCGCTGACGATATCGCCGCTCAGGTCGAGGCGTTTCTCGCGGGCCAGGATGAGGACGGGGAGTGACGCGCCGGGGCCTCGGGGTGGCGCCGAACGCGTGAACATGCCAGACTGGCAGTCGTTGCAAAGCGACTTACGTAGGACCGGGACAAAATGAACCCAAGCACAACGTGGGTGAAGCAATGCGGCACCGGACCGCGGCAGATAGCCACGGTCACTGACCGTCCCGGAAGGACATAAGAAGAATGGCACAAGGAACCGTTAAGTGGTTCAGCGCAGAAAAGGGCTTCGGATTCATCGCTCAGGATGACGGCGGCCCCGACGTTTTCGTTCACTGGAAGGCCATCGAATCCGATGGGTTCCGTACCCTGAACGAAGAGCAGCGTGTCGAGTTCGACATCGTTGACAGCCCCAAGGGCCCCCAGGCAGAAGCTGTTCGCGCAGTCTAAGACCTGAACAACAACACGAAGTAGGCGCTCATCAACGAGCGCCTACTTTTTTATTCCCAGATTCGGCCTGTAGATCGCGCCGCGGCGCCCCTAACCGGTGGGCGCGGTCGAGGCAGGGGAGTCCTCCTGCGTCAGCGGCCCATGCCCGGCGATGAACCGGGTGAGATCCGCGCCCGCAAGGAGCCGGGCGGGGGCGGGGAGGGTGCGCAGCACCCGGTGCAGGGAATGGTCGAGCGGGGCTTGGGAGCCGACGATGACGGCGTTGCCGTACCGCCGGCCTCGCAGCACGCCCGGTTCCAGAATGACCGAGACGTGGTCAAACACCGCTCCCACGGTGGCCGCCTCCCGCCGGGTGAGCGTGAGCGGGGGCCGGTTGGCGCTGTTGGCGAGGTAGAGCCCGCCGTGGGAGAGGACGCGGTGGACGTGGGAAGTGAACTCGACCGTCGTGAGGTGATGCGGGGCCCGCCGGTCGGCGAACGCGTCCCGGATGACGACCTCATAGCGTCCCTCGGGTGCTGTGCGCACCGCCTCGAGGCCATCTTGCACCCGGATCCGCAACTGCGGCGAGCGCGGCAGATCGAACCACTCCCGCACCCGCGCGGCGAGGATTTCGTCGGTCTCGATCGCCACCTGGTGCGACCCCGGCCACTCGGCGTGCACCGCCCGCGCCATCGTGCAACCGGCCGCGCCGATGTGGAGCACGCGGGGACGCCCCCGGGTGGAACCGCCGCGGCTCGGGGCAGGGATCTCCCCGCGAAGCACCGCCTGCATGTACTGCATGTACTCGAACGTCAACGCGGTGGGATCGACGAAGTTGTGGTGAGAACTCTCCATGCCGTCGATCATCAAGGTCACCCCACCCCCGTCAATGTCAGGGGCGAGCTCTACTGTTGCCAATGAGGTCTTCACCGGAGCGGTGGGCCAGGCGGGCGAGGGTTGGGGCACACCGAAAATGTACCCCACAACCCCCTTGCCTTTCTAGAACACTCGTTCGATAATGGGGAAAAGGAGGAAATCATGAGCTACTTCAACTCCCGGCAGTTGCTTCGGCGCGCCCACAGCGAGCTCGACGCCGCTTACCTGCAGTCCTCTCCGCGGGAGCAGTTCCTCCACGCCCACATGGCGGCGCTTCGCGGCGCGGCGGCGGTGCTCGCGATCAACCCAGCGGCGGGAGCGTCGGCACGGCGTAAGGTGCGCAGCGCGTGGGTCCAGCTCGCGGAGGCGGGCGAGGAGTGGGGCCCGTGGGTGGAGTTCTACCTCGCCTCCGCTGCGACGCGGGCGGCACTGGAATCCGGGCAACTACGCGAAATCGATGCCTCGAACGCGCGCGAGGCCGCGCGAGCCGCGGGGCAGTTCCTTGCCGCGGTGGAGGGGCACATCGCTCGCCACGAAGCGGAATTCGCCGCGCTGGCCAAAGCGTCGTAGTCTCGTTCCATGTCGCGAGGAGCGCGGTCTAAAGACGCACGCAAGAACTGGGGAGAGGACGATTCGGCTACCCCGATCCTGCACGTGGATATGGACGCGTTCTTCGCTGCGGTCGAACTTCTCGAGCGGCCCGACTTGCGTGGGCGCGCCGTCATCGTCGGCGGTCAACAGCGCGGCGTCGTCCTCGCGGCGACCTACGAAGCGCGCGAGTTCGGCGTGCATTCGGCGATGCCGGTGAACCAGGCGCGAGCGCTCGCCCCGCATGCGGTGATTCTGCCGCCCCACCACGAGAAATACCGCGCCGTATCGCTGCGGGTGATGGAGATCCTCCGAGACGTCACGCCCATCGTTGAACAGCTCTCCATCGACGAAGCATTCCTCGACGTCTCCGGTGCCCGGCGCCGGCTCGGCCCGCCGGCGGTGATCGCCGCCTCGATCCGCACCCAGATCGCCGCCGAACTGGGAGTCGTCGCATCCGTGGGCGTCGCAGCCACGAAGTTCGTCGCCAAACTCGCCTCCGGGCACGCGAAACCCGATGGCATGTTGCTCATCCCCGAGCCGGCGACGATCGAGTTTTTGCACTCGCTGCCGGTCGGCGCGATCTGGGGAGTGGGGGAGCGCACCGAAGCGCGGCTCGCGAACGCCGGGATCACGAGCGTCAAGGAGCTCGCGCACACGCCGGTGCGGGCGCTGAGGAGTTTGCTAGGTACCGCCGCCGCCGCGAGGCTCCACGACCTCTCCTGGGGCAGGGATCCCCGCCCCGTCGAGGTGCAACGGGAAGACAAGTCGATCGGCCACGAACAGACCTTCCCCACCAACCTCACCGAGCGAGAGGACATGCACGCCGTCCTGCTCGACCAGGCCCACCGCTGCGCCGCCCGCCTCCGCTCCCAGAAACTCCTCGGCGCGGTCATCGCCATCAAGGTGAGGTACAGCGATTTCACCACGGTGTCCCGCTCCATCACTCTGACCAACCCCACCGATGTCGCCTACGAGATCTACCAGGCGGGAACAAGGTTGTTCGACCAATTGGCCATCCCCAGAAACGGCGTGCGCCTGCTCGGGATACGCTGCGAGGGGTTGACAGACTCCGCGACCACGGCGATTCAGCCCCTTCTCGGCGAGGAAGGGCCGGAACGGCGGGAAGCGGAGCGCGTGATGGATGAGATTCATGCCCGATTCGGGGAGGGTAAGATGCGAGCCGGATCACTCATATCCCGACCGGCTACCAGGAATCGCTGATCGGGCATATCCTAGTAACACAGCAACAAACCCGTTGCCCCGCGACATCAGGAGCCGACATGCCTCTCTCAGAATACGAGCAGCGCGTGTTGGAGCAGATGGAGCAGCAGCTCCGCTCCGACGATCCTCGATTGGTGGATGCCATCACCGGTCGCAGGAGCCGCCGACCTGTCCACATGGCCCTTGGCATATTAGTAGTCGTTGCCGGACTTGGTGCGCTCATCGGTGGGGTTGCGGCGGGGCAAACCTGGTTGGGGATCATCGGGTTCCTCCTCATGTTTGGCGGAGTCCTCCTCGCGACCAGGAAGTCCGAGGTCGATCGCGCCGCACCGAAGCAGCAGAAGAGCAAGGCCGCGCCGAAGCGGAAGGCGTTCATGGATCGACTAGATGATCGTTGGGACGATCGCCGACGTAATCGCTGACCCCGCCGCAGCGCCCCGACACCCGCGCGGTGAGCGGTTTCCCGCCTTCGGGAGGTGGCATCGGGTGTGGCTAGTCGAAGCTGCGTGCGGCTACCGCCAGTTCTCGGCGGCGACTTCCGTTTCTTCCAACCATTGCTGCAGCTCCTTTGCACTCGGCCCCGGTGACGGGGGCGCGTAGCGAACGTCGTTGACGGCGCGGGTCAACCGCGCGAACCCTTCCAAGTCCTGGGCAAAGGTGCGACCGGTGGGCTCGCGGGGGGCAACGTCGAGGTCCTGTGCGCGCCGAAGCAACGTGGCGGGCGTGTCGGCCGGGAGGAGATGGAGGCCCAGGGGCCGAAGCACGGAGACGGCAGCACTCCAGTATTCTTCGCTTCCCCACGCCGCGCGGGCACGGGCCCGCTGGCGACGTTCCAGCGCGACGAGGAACCCCGCGGCGATGACCGCGACCGCGAGGATGAACGGCCAGGCCGGCACGCGGGTTTCCCCCACGCCCGCTGTCGAGACCTCCGCCGCCGGGGGCTCCGCGGGTTCCGGGGTGTCCGAGGGCGCCTGGGTCGGTGCCTCCGTGGGCACATCCTCGGGTTGATCGAGCAGATCG
>JAJYRV010000171.1 GCA_021793935.1 Actinomycetes bacterium
GGCGTCGGCGACCGCGGTCGCCGGGGGCGCTTCCGTCGATACCTCGATGGGGCTCACCCCGCTCGAGGGCCTCGTCATGGGTACCCGCACCGGGGATATCGACCCCGCGGTGACGATGTACCTCGCTCGCGCGGCGAATATGACGTTGGACGAGATCGACGACCTGTTCAACCGCCGGTCGGGAATGCTCGGGCTCACGGGGCACCAAGACATGCGTGACGTCGTCGACGCGTGGAAAGCGGGCAATCCCGCCGCGGAGGCGGGCCTCGACCTGTACACGTACCGGTTGAAGAAATATATCGGCTCCTACCTCGCGGTGCTCGGGCGGGTGGATGCGCTCGTGTTCACCGCCGGCATCGGGGAGAACTCCGCCGATGTGCGCCGCCTCGCCGTTTCCGGGCTGGAGCACCTGGGGATCGGGATCGATGAGGCGAAGAACCGCGAACGCAAGCCGGGGGTCATGGACATCACCGCCGAGGGCGCGCAGGTGCGGACGCTGGTGATCCCTACGAATGAGGAGTGGGAGATTGCCCGCCAGACCCTCGCCGTCATTGAGGAACCGGGTGAGCACGAACCGATCGATCCCTACAAATAATCTGTCCATTCCCACACGTTTGCAAATGTTTGGTAAAGTAGCCTAAATTCGCGCGGCGGCCGCAGCTGAGAGGCCGCCCGTGAGCCCTGAGAAAGGCAGGTGTGCCATGAGTGAACAAGCTGCTTCCCAGTTGCGGATTGAACTGCGCGAGGTGCTCGATGAGGATCTCCCGATCTTCTTCGGTTATCTTCAAGACCCCCACGCGCAGTCGATGGCCGCATCCACTTTCGAGGATTACGCGGATACGCAGGCGTTCACGTCGTTCTGGGCGAAGTTGCGGCGCAACGACGAGGCGGCCGTGCGGACCATCACGATCGGGGATGGGCCCGATGACGTCGCCGGCCACATCTCCGTAGCCCCGACCGACGAGGGCCTCCAGGTGCGGTACTGGATCGACCGGCCGCTGTGGGGGCGGGGAATCGCTACGGCCGCGCTGCGTTCGATGCTCGAAGAGGTCGAGGAACGGCCGATCTTCGCGCACATCTCTCGCGCGAACGAGCGCGGGGCCGCCGTGCTGCTGCGCAACGGCTTCAACCTCATCGGCGAGGAAACCGGGTTCGACTCCAGCAAGGGGCGGATGATCGACGAGCTGATTTACCGGCTCGGCTGATAGATCGAGGGGATCGGTAGCGCGTGCTACCGATCCCCTCGATTGTTGCGGCGTGTGACTGCCGGTTGCGGGCGGTCAGCCGGCGAGGGCCTCCTGCATCTCTTCCATCGTGAGGGTTTCGTCCTCCGACGGTGCCTCCACCGTCACCGGTTCGCCCCACTTCGAGTAGTCGATCTCCTGGGTGCTGCCGGCCATGTCCATCACCTGGCGGCGCACGAGGTCATCATCGCCGAGGTACATTTCGTAGACGATTTCATCGCCGAGAGCGTCCGTGAGCTGACCGTCGAGGTAATCGGAGTCTCCGGTGACTTTCTCGGTGTCGAGGGTGATGATGTATTTCGTCGTGCTCACCCCATCGATCGTGTCTGCGTCTTCCTCCACCTCGAACTCGACGATGGCGTCCTTGAGCCGTTCGCTCTGCACCGTGGGGTCAAGCTGTTCCATGAAGTCGGTCTCGCCGAGGATGCCGTCCGCGGCGTCCATGATCATCCACTTGCCGTCGGTCATCTCACCCATCTGGATGTACATGTCCCCGTCTACCTGCCGGATCTCCATGGTGATGCCTTCGTTCTCCATCGACCCTTCAAACGCGGCGTTGCTCGGATCGGCGTCGAGCGAAATGTCGGCGGTGAGCATCTCTTGACCATCCTGGGTCATCACCATGTGCGCGCTGCCTGCCTCGAGCTGCGCGGCCGAGGTGGCGTCGAAGAAGTTGTCCTCGGTGAGGGCACCTCCGGTGTTCTCCTCGCCCCCTTCCGGCGCGTCAGCATCAGCGTCGTCGACGTCGTCAGCACCGGCGTCGTCAGCACCGGTGTCGTCGCTTACGTCTGCCCCTTGGTTGGCGTCGGCATCGGCGTCGGCGGGGTCGGACCCCGAGCATGCGGCGACACCCAACCCGAGGGCGACGACGAGGGCAGAGATTCGAAAGGTGTTCTTAGAGCTTCTTAGCATGGGATCTACACTATTTTTCCTATGCCTGCAATCGCTGTGAAAAGCGCGTCTGTCCACGGTGATGCTTCTCACGCCCACCGCTGCGGTTCACCACGGTGCGGGGCGCCAGGTGGGGCAGACGGGCCCGGTTTCCGCAGTCTCATGCGGTTCTGCGGCCGGGCCCCTGCCGAGCTTCCTTCGCTCCTTACGGGTGTGTCATTGCCATCACATCGAGCGCCTCATCGAGCTGCTCGGTGGTGATCTCGCCGCGCTCGACGTATCCGAGCGCTTCCACGGCCTCGCGGATGGTGAGGTTCTCCGCCACCGAATGCTTGGCGATCTTCGCCGCCGCCTCGTACCCGATGATCTTGTTCAACGGCGTGACGACAGACGGTGAGGATTCCGCGAGTTCCCGCGCCCGCTCGACATTCGCCTCGATGCCGTCGATGGTCTTCTCGGCGAGCGTCGTCATCGCGTTTGCGAGCAGAGTGATCGATTCGAGGATGTTCCGCGCGATCATCGGGAGCATGACGTTGAGTTCGAAGGAGCCCGAGGCCCCGCCGTAGGTGATCGCCGCGTCGTTGCCGATGACCTGCGCGCAAACCATGAGCGTGGCCTCGGGGACCACGGGGTTGACCTTGCCCGGCATGATGGAGGAACCGGGCTGCAGGTCCGGCAGGTGGATCTCGCCGAGCCCGGTGCGCGGGCCCGATCCCATCCAGCGGATGTCGTTGTTGATCTTCGTCAGCGAGACGGCGATCGTGCGCAGCTGCCCGGAGAGTTCCACGAGGGAGTCCTGCCCCGACTGTGCCTCGAAGTGGTTGGACGCCTCGGTGAAGGGCAGGCCAGTGTTCTCCGCGAGGATTTCGATGACCCGTTTCTGGTACCCGCTGGGGGTGTTGATGCCGGTGCCGACGGCGGTGCCGCCCAGGGGCAGCTCCGCGACCCGGGGCATCGCCGCGTTCACGCGGTCGATCCCGAACCGGATCTGCTGGGCGTAGGCGCCGAACTCTTGCCCGAGCGTGACGGGGGTGGCGTCCATGAGGTGGGTGCGGCCCGCTTTCACGACCTCCTCGAACTCCTTCGCCTTGCCCTCCAGAGAGGTGGCGAGGGTCTCCAGGGCGGGGAGCAGGTCGCGGTGGACCGCCTGGGTGGCGGCGATGTGGATCGAGGTGGGGAACACGTCGTTGGAGGACTGCGAGGCGTTCACGTGGTCGTTCGGGTGGACCTCGACCCCGGCCTCGTGGGCGAGGGTGGCGATGACCTCGTTGGTGTTCATGTTCGAGGATGTGCCCGAACCCGTCTGGAACACATCGATCGGGAAGTGGTCGTCGAACTCACCGGCGATCACGCGCTCCGCCGCGGCTTGGATCGCGGCCGACTTCTCCTCGTCGAGATAACCGAGTTCGGCGTTCGCACGGGCACACGCCTTCTTCACCTCGGCGAGCGCGGCGATGTGGTGCCGGGAGAGTCCTTGGCCCGAGATCTGGAAATTTTCGACAGCCCGCTGGGTTTGGGCGCGGTATTTCGCGTCGATCGGAACCCGTACCTCCCCCATCGTGTCGTGTTCGATGCGGTATTGCGGTTCGCTACTCATCACGTCTCCGGGAAAGTCGGCCTGTTTAGACGGCTCAAGTATCCCATCTGGTGGACACCCCCGGCCCTGACCTCGGCTTCCCTGTGAGCAGTCTCACCCGCGCCGATGCCCCTCGCGGGGTCTCGCGGGGTCCCCCACGGCCGTCGACAATGACATTAGGGTTGCTCTTCTCGGATTTTTCAACCGCAATATCATTGTCGAGCAACCGCAATGTCGTTCTCGGCGCGGGCGCGGTGGTTGGGCGGGCGCGGTGGTTGGGCGGGCGCGGGGCGGAACGGCAGACCGTGCGGCACCTCTCAGCCGAGCAGGGTATCCAGCGCCCGCCAGTTCACTCCGGCCGGCGCGCGCTCGACCACGGTTTGCAGCAGCGAGAGGCGCGCCGCCCGCACCGCTTCATCCTCGGCCATGACGAGCACCTCGTCGAAGAAGGTCGTCAGGGCGCCGGTGATCTGCGCGGCGTCCGCCGCCCAGTCGCCGAGGGAGGAAGCCGCGTGGTCGGGCAGATCCGCGACCGCGTCCGCAAGCACAAGTTCTGCGGGGTCGTTGAGGCGTTCACGTTCCACCCCCGCGCTCGTGCCGTGGGGCACGATCCGAGTGATCCGCTGAACCTGCTCCACCAGCGCGGCGAACTCCGCACGGGTGGGCCCATCCGCCCCGGTGGCCACGGCGGCGACGGCGGCGATCTCTTCCAGCAGCGCGGCGGCCCGGTCGGGGCGGGAAAGGAGCGGTTCGACGGCGGCGATCGCCTCCGCCGATACGCCTTCGTCGCGTAGGAGCTGGGCGAAGCGCCCGGTGACGAACTCCACGACCGCGGCCTCGGCGTCGTCGGGAATCTCGATCCCCTGGGCGCGCAGGCGTTCGGCGGCGGCGGCGGTCACCGTGGGAACGTCGAGGGCGCCGAGTTCGCCGTGGGCGCGCAGGATCATTGCGGCACCGAGCGCGGCGCGGCGCAGGGCGAAGGGGTCGGAGGAGCCGGTGGGTTTGGCACCGATGGCGAACATCGCCATGAGCAGGTCGAATCGGTCGGCGAGCGCGAGGAGCGCCCCGGGGGTGGACGCCGGCAGCCCGTCCCCGGTGTGGCGGGGCAGTTCGAGTTCGAAGAGCGCTTCGGCGACCTCGGGAGTTTCCCCAGCCTTGCGCGCATACTCCTTGGCCATGACGCCGGCGAGGGAGGAGAGCTCGACGACCATGTCGGTGGCGAGGTCGAATTTCGCGAGTTCGCCGGCCCGGGCGAGGGTGGCCGCCTCGGAGTCATCCAGCCCGGTGCCCGCGCGCTCGAGTGCGCCGGCGAGCGCGGCGGCGACGTCGCGGATCCGGTCGGCGCGCTGCGCCATCGAACCGAGCCGGTTCTCGAAGGTGAGTTTGGCGATATCCGCGCGGAAGTCCGCGAGGGGCACCTGGAGGTCGGCGTCGTAGAAGAACGCGGCGTCCTCGTACCGGGCGCGGAGCACGTTCTCATTCCCCGCGCGCACCGCGGTTTCGTCGCAGG
>JAJYRV010000172.1 GCA_021793935.1 Actinomycetes bacterium
CGTCGGCCATCGCCGCGGACAGCGCCTCCGCGTCGGTGGATTGGGCAATGAGTCCGCGCCAGCGCAGCTCGGCAACGATATCGGTCACGTCCGTCCTCTTTTCGGATTGTGCCTAATGTGAACAATGATCAGCGCCGAGATTCCAGCGCTGCCCGGCCAGTTTAGCCCGAAACGTATTCGTCCCCGTCGATCCAAAACCGCCACGGGAAGCGGTCAGGATCGGCGCCGATTCCACGCACCCCGATCCTGGGGCCGCTGCGCATCGAGGGCCGGGATCGAGGCGCCTCGATCGAAAGTCCGTCACCGGCATTGATGTCGATCCCGTTGTGTTGGCCGGTGACGGCGAGCGCGACCGTGAGCCGGGCCGGCCCGCGTGCGAGGTCTCTCGGGGTGCGGCACACGCCGGTCGCATTGCGCCGTTGCCAGGCCGTTTCCTCGCCGTCGACCACCTCTCCAGCACGGATGAGCACGGCCGTTGCGGTGCCTTCCGTTCCACAGGTGAGGTTCATGCAGTAGTGCAGTCCCATGTGCCGGTACACGTATACGCCGCCCGGGGGACCGAACATGACGGCGTTGCGTGCGGTGGGGCCGCGGTAGGCGTGCGAGGCGGGATCGTCCGCGCCCTCGTATGCCTCGACCTCGGTGATCCGCACCCGAACGCGTGCCCCGCCGAGGGTGCTCGTGAGCATCGCCCCAAGGAGGGTCGGGGCGACGTCGAGACCACGGGCGGTGAGATCCACGCCCGTCATGATACGACCTCGCCGTGGCCGTTGATTCGGATGTCTGCTCGCCGGGGAAGCTCGACCTCGCGGTGTAGTTCCGCTTCCTCACGCATCCACTTCCGCCAGTGCGGCTCAGCATCCGCCCCGTCACGCTCCAGCCCTCGGCGAAGCCGCTCTTGCGGGTCGGGTTCGTCCACGAGGACCACGGTCGAGAGCCGATCGAGATATTCAGTGCGCACGCTGCCTACGCCCTCGATGACCAGGATGCCCCGGGGCTGAAGAACGCGGGTTTCCCGGTAGTCCTGCACGTCCCAGTCGTAGCGCTGATAGACCGCCACGTTGCCCGCGGCGAGGTCGGTAAGTATTTTTCTGACGCCGGTTCCCGCCGCTCGCAACCCGTCCCAGCCCGGGTATAGATCGTCCATGTGCAGTAGTTGTGCTTCGCAGACGAGGGCGAGTTTGCCCGCGAGGGTGGTCTTCCCGGAGCCGGCGGGCCCATCGACAGCGATCACGGTGACGTTGCCGCAGCGCGGGCCTTTCGCCCGGGCGTGCGCCGCAACAACGTCAACCGCAGCCACTGGCTATTACTCGGTGAACTCTCGGCGCTGGGCGACGGCTTCCCGCGCCGACTGCACCTGTTCGGCGACCCGCACGGGGGCGGTACCGCCGGTGGAGTCGCGAGAGGCGAGCGAGCCTTCGACGCTCAGCACCTCCCGTACGCCCGGGGTGAGCTCCGGCGAGATCTCCGCGAGGTCGGCGTCGGTGAGGTCCCAGAGCTCGATGCCTCGTTCTTCGCACACGCGAACGCACGCACCAGCGATCTCATGGGCCACCCGGAATGGGGTTCCCTGCCGGACCAGCCACTCGGCGATGTCGGTCGCGAGTGCGAATCCTTGGGGCGCGAGTTCGGCCATCCGGTCGGGGTGGAACGTCAGCGTGGCGATCATCCCGGCGACGGCCGGAAGCACGAGGCCGAGGTTGTCCACCGCGTCGAACACCGGTTCCTTGTCTTCCTGCAGGTCCCGGTTGTATGCCAGAGGAAGCCCCTTGAGCGTGGCGAGCAATCCGGTGAGATCGCCAATGAGGCGGCCGGCCTTTCCGCGCGCGAGTTCCGCCACGTCGGGGTTCTTCTTCTGCGGCATGATCGAGGAACCGGTGGAGTATGCATCGTCCAACGTGACGAATGAGAACTCTTTGGTCGCCCAAAGGATAACCTCCTCGGAGATACGCGAGAGGTCGACGCCGATCATCGCCGTCACAAAGGAAAATTCCGCGACGAGATCCCGTGCGGCGGTACCGTCGATGGAGTTCTCGGTCGTGCCACTGAAGCCAAGTTCCTTCGCGACCGCGACAGGGTCAAGGCCAAGGGAGGCCCCCGCCAGGGCGCCGGATCCATAGGGTGAGCAATCCGCTCGAGCGTCCCAGTCGATGAGGCGATCAATATCACGCAGGAGCGGCCAGGCGTGCGCGAGGAGATGGTGCGAAAGGAGAACCGGCTGCGCGTGCTGCAGGTGTGTGCGCCCGGGCATCGCCGCGTTCGGGTGCGCCTCCGCCTGGTCGATGAGCGCGGTGACGATGTCAAGAACAAGCCCGCCGAGGTGGCGCGCCTCCTCGCGGAGGTACATGCGCACCAGCGTGGCGATCTGATCGTTGCGGGAACGCCCCGCGCGGAGTTTTCCGCCCAGCTCAGGCCCGGCGCGTTCGATCAGGCCCCGCTCGAGCGCGGTGTGCACATCCTCATCGCCCTCTGCCGGCGCGAACTCCCCGGAGACGACGTCGGCTTCCAGCCGGTTGAGGGCGGCGATCATCTCGCCGAGCTCGCCGTCAGTGAGCAACTCCGCGCGGTGCAGGACCCGGGCGTGGGCCCGGGAACCGGCGATGTCGTGCCGAGCGAGGCGCCAGTCGAAGTGCGTGGATTTGCTCAGCGCCGCGAGGGCGTCTGCGGGGCCGCCGGCGAAACGGCCGCCCCACAGACTCAACGATTCATTACTCATCGTCGCCTTCCAGGTTGGTCACGCCCCAGTCCGGGCCGTTGCCGAACTTCTCATCGCGCGCTGCGGCGAGTTTGGAGGTGAGGCCGAACAGTTCGATGAAGCCGCGTGCGTGCGACTGGTCGAACGTGTCGCCTTCGTCGTAGGTGGCGAGGTTGAAGTCGTAGAGGGAGGATTCACTGCGCCGACCGGTGACGGTGGCACGGCCTCCGTGCAGGCTCATCCGAATCTCCCCGGAGACGTACTTCTGGGTGTGGTCGATGAAGGCGTCGAGGGAGTTCTTCAGCGGGGAGAACCATTGGCCTTCGTAAACGATGTCGGTCCACCGGTCGGAGACGGTGCGCTTGAACCGGGCCTGCTCCCGCTCCAGGGTGACGTTCTCCAGTTCCTTGTGAGCGGCGATGAGGGTCATCGCGCCCGGGGCTTCGTAGATCTCGCGGGACTTGATGCCCACGAGCCGGTCCTCGACGATGTCGATGCGGCCGATCCCCTGGGCGCCGGCGCGCCGGTTGGTTTCTTCGATCGCCTGCAGCGGGGTGACGGCGACGCCGTCGATCGCCACGGGGATGCCTTCCTTGAAGGTGATGACGATTTCATCCTCGACCGGGGGGAATGCCGGGTCATCGGTGTAGGAGTACACGTCCTTCGTGGGGGCGTTCCAGATGTCTTCGAGGTACCCGGTTTCGATCGCCCGGCCCCACACGTTCTGGTCGATGGAGAACGGGTTGGATTTGGTTGTCTCGATCGGCAGGCGGTGCTTCTCGGCGTACTCGATCGCTTTCTCGCGGGTGAGCGCGAGGTCACGTACGGGCGCGATGCAGCTCAGATCCGGCGCGAGGGAGGTGATTCCCACTTCGAAGCGCACCTGGTCGTTGCCTTTGCCGGTGCAGCCGTGGGCGACGGTGGTCGCGCCGAATTGGCGGGCGGCCTGCACGAGGTGCTTGACGATGACGGGCCGGCTCAGCGCGGAGACGAGCGGGTAGGCGTCCATGTACAACGAGTTCGCCTTGAGCGCGGGCATGACGTATTCGTTCGCGAACTCATCGCGGGCGTCCGCGACGTACGATTCCACCGCTCCACAGTCCAGCGCGCGCTGGCGGATGACGTCGAGATCTTCCCCGCCCTGACCCACGTCAACGGCGACGGCGACGACTTCCGCACCGGTTGCTTCACCAATCCAACCAATCGCTACAGAGGTGTCGAGGCCTCCGGAGTAGGCCAGTACGACGCGGTCTTTACTCATGCTTCCTGCTCTTTCTTCAATTGGTTCCCCTCGTCTGCCACCCCGTGCGCGAGGTCGAGAAATCGGGCTGCGAGTCTTTCGCCGCCGGTGGGGTCTTTCGTGATCACTAGGACAGTGTCGTCCCCGGCAATGGTGCCAAGGACATCGGTGAGCACCGACGTATCGATCGCCGATGCAAGAAATTGTGCCGCACCTGGTGGGGTGCGCAAAATTACCAGGTTTGCCGAGGCGTCCGCGGAGACGAGTAGCTCGGTGAGGAGGCGGCCGAGCCGGGCGGTTTGTTCCTCCGCGTCACCTGCCCCCTCGCTCGGGTGCCCGTCATCGGGGACGGCGTAGCGCCCGCCGGCGGCATCGCGCACCTTATAGGCACGCAACTCCTCCAGATCCCGGGAAACGGTCGCTTGGGTCGCACTCACGCCGTGCCGGGCGAGGTGGTCTACCAGCTCCGATTGGGAGCGCACGGCGCTTCGGCCGAGCACATCTTTGATGAGCGCGTGCCGAGCAACTTTCGTGCCAGGAATCATCGTTGCTCCAACAGGAACGCGAGGAGCGCCTTCTGAGCGTGGAGGCGGTTTTCCGCTTCGTCCCACACCACGGATTTCGGTCCGTCAAGCACCTCCGCGGTGATCTCCTTGCCCCGGTAGGCGGGCAGGCAGTGCAGCACGATCGCCTCGGGGGCGCTTTCGAGCAGCTCACTGTTGACTTGGAACGGGATGAACGGCTCCTCCCGATTTTCCGCCTCGGCCTCTTGGCCCATTGACACCCAGGTGTCGGTGGCGATCGCGTCCGCACCCGCAACAGCCTCGGCTGCGGATGTGAAGACGGCGACGGAGCCGCCGGTGGTTTCCGCGATCTCCTTCGCACGGGTGAGGACCTGGGGCGCGGGGTGGTATCCGAACGGTGCGCCGATCCGCACGTGCATGCCCGCGCGCGTCCCGCCCAGGAGGTAGGAATGGGCCATGTTGTTCGCCCCGTCACCCAGGTAGGTGAGGGTCCGACCGGCGAGGGCGGGACCGCTCGTGGCCAGGCCCCCGGTGTGTTCGGCGATCGTGAGGAGGTCGGCGAGGATCTGGCAAGGATGGTAATCGTCAGTGAGTGCGTTGATCACCGGCACGGTCGCGTGCCGAGCCATTTCTTCGATGCGGTCCTGACCGTAGGTGCGCCACACGAGCGCGGACACTTGCCGGGTCAACACCCGGGTAACGTCCGCGATGGATTCCCGGGTGCCGATCTGCGCG
>JAJYRV010000173.1 GCA_021793935.1 Actinomycetes bacterium
CTAACGAGAGTTTCGCGCTGAATTGGGCTCACGGCATGGATGATGGCTCAGGCCGATCCACCATTTGGGTCCATCCGGGGGTCGAACTGGAGTTCGTGTTCTACGGCAATCGGCGGCCGGAACTCAACCGCGAATGGATCGAACTGCTCCTGGAGGCGGCGAACTCGGCGGAAGGTCTACGGATGATCCCCGAACCAGAACCCGAGCAGGCGGCGGTTAGAGGATAGCGGCCCCATTGCACGCCGACGTCGTAGGGGAGTGGGGGAGCACCGATGCGTCCGCCCCGCACGTGATTCTCACCGCTGATGGTCGCCTGCACGGCAGCGACGGCTGTAACCGGATGCTGGGGCAGTGGCAGCTAGCAGGCGGGAAGGTCGTGTTCGGGCCCATCGCAACGACGCGCCGGTTCTGTCAGGGCGTCGATACTTCCCTCAGCCGGATGCGCACGGCCAGACCGAGCGCGCAGGGGCTACAGTTTTTCGACGCCGAGGATCACCTCCTCGCCACGCTTTCACGCTCCCGGTGAGCTCGAGTTCGTCGCTGCCCTCACTCCTGCGCCGGCGCTAACGGCTCGGCGCCCACGCAGCCCGCCTGACGTAACCACTCCTTCAGCCGGACTTTCCACCCCTGCCCGTGCGAGAGCGCCGCGGCCAACGCCCACCGGGCTTGCGACGTCGAAAGATCCCCGGCGAACACTGCGCCCGCGCGAGCAAGATCGGCTCCACCACCGGCGTAGAGCCCGACCGCCGCGCCCGCACCGGTTCGCGAGGTGACGACGATGGGCCGCCCGTGTTCGACCGCCGTCACCAGGCGGGCGGTCACGCCCGGCGGGGCATTCCCCGCGCCCATCCCTTCCACGATGAGTGCGGCGTCGCTTGCCAACGCCGCATCCAGAGATCTGTTCGTCATTCCCAGCTGCACGCTGAGCACCTCGACTCCCTCAATCTCGAGGTCGGCGTTGGTGAGGGCAGTGGTAGGCAACTCGGGGGCAGCGAACTTCCGCACCCCGCCTTCATCAACGACGGCGAACGGCCCGCGCCCCGGGGCCGAGAAGCCCGTCAACGATAGCGTGTGGGTCTTGCGGACCCCGATCGCGGGGAGCACCTCATCACCGAACACCACCGACACTCCCGTCCCGCGGGCTTCGGGTGATCCCGCCCAGGCGAGCGCCGCGGCGAGGTTACGGGGCCCGTCGGGGCTGGGATCGTCAAAGGGGCGCTGCGCTCCGGTAAAGACCACCGGCGGATCGGTGGGACCGCGCAGAAGGGAGATCGCAAAGGCCGTCTCCTCCATCGCATCCGTTCCGTGAGTAATGACGACGGGGCGCGAGTTCCCGCAGTGACGTGCCAGTTCCTGCACATCCGCCGCCGTGAGGGCGGAGGAAACGAGCGCGCGAGTGTCGCGCACGTCCACTTGCTGGGGGATAGGCCACACCTTTGCCGCTTCGGTGAGCAGCTCCGCGCCTGCGCGGCCCACCCGCCGCCCCGCCGGTCCGTCAACTGAGGCGATCGTGCCGCCCGTGGCAAGAAGAATGATCATGTTCCCCGACGATAGCCCGACTGTGTCGGCCACTGGGTAAGGTCGGGTCGTGAAGAACTACCAAACCTACCTGTTCGATCTCGACGGCACGATCTATCTCGGGGACCAACTGCTCCCCGGAGCCGCGCGCACGATCGCCGCGTTAAAGGACGCCGGTGCCGCCGTGCGCTACGTGACGAACAATCCCACCCGGCTCGCGCAGGATTACGCGGCGAAGCTCACCGCACTCGGTGTTCCTACCCAACCCGACGAGGTGATCACCTCCGTGACCGCCACAACGATGTGGCTGCGGGAGAATCATCCGACAGCGGCCGTTTATCCCATCGGTGAACCGCCCCTCATCGAAGCACTCCGTCAGGGCGGGGTGCGGCTAAGCTCCGATCCCGCGGAGATCGACCTCGTTCTGGCTTCCTTCGACCGAACGTTCACGTACGAAAAGCTCCAGATCGCTTTCGACGCGCTGTGGTTCCACAAACGGGCAATCCTCGTTGCCACGAACCCCGACAAGTTCTGCCCCTACCCGGGAGGTCGCGGTGAGCCCGACGCGGCCGCGATCATCGCCGCGATCGAAGCCTCCACCGGTGTGGGCTTGAGCCGCACGTTCGGCAAGCCGAGCCCGGATCTTGCCCAGCTCGCCCTCGCCAGCGTGGGAAAGGAGCGCGACCTTCGCCAATGCGTTGTCGTGGGGGATCGGCTCGCAACTGACATCGCGATGGGCATCGACGCGGGCATGGACGCGGTGCTCGTGCTCACGGGAGACTCCAGCCGCGACGATCTCCGCTCTTGCCCCGTCCAACCCACCGATGTGATCGAGGCGTTACCGGAACTGCTCGGCTGAGACGAGCGAGCCGCCGCGCAAGATAACCGCGTTCGAAAACCGGCGAGCGTCGGGAAACGGGCACCACTGAGCGCGCCGATCCAGGATCTCCTCAGCAATCCCGTAAGGTTAGTTACCGTGGAGCCGAAAACTCAGGATACGACTGATCGCGTGTGGACAGTACCCAACCTCATATCCATGGCGAGGCTCTTACTCGTGCCGGTCGTGGCCGTACTCATACTGCAGGGCCATGACGTTGCCGCTGTGGTCGTACTCGCCGTCGCGGGGATCAGCGATTACGTCGACGGCTGGGTGGCCCGCAAGTTCAACCAGATGTCCCGGCTCGGGAAATTCCTCGACCCGCTCGCGGATCGGCTCTTCATCGCCGTCACGCTGATCGGCATGGGCGTACGCGATCTCATCCCATGGTGGCTCGTCATGGCCATCGGCGCCCGCGAACTGCTCGTGGGGCTCACGATGCCCGAACTGGCCCGGCGAGGCTTCGTCGGCTACCCCGTGCATCTCGCCGGCAAGGCGGGAACAATGGCCCTCATGTATGCCTTCCCACTGCTGCTCCTCGCGAACATCGACAACGTTGTCGGCGACGTCGCCTATATCGTCGGCTGGGCCGCGGCCCTGTGGGGGGTGTACCTGTATTGGACGGCGGGGATCACCTACCTCAACCAATTCCGCCAGGTTCTCCACCAGGATCTACGCGCCCACACCGACCGGCCGACCATCCGCCATGCGACCACGTCGATGGCCCGCCACCACGTGGGTTGGAAGAAGAAACTGGATGACGCCCCACCCACCGGCTGACGAGGAACGCTCAGGCAATGGAGGTACGCGCCCCGATGCCTCCATGACCCTGCTGCGCGAGATCATGGAACGGCCGCGGGATCCAGCCTATGCCGAGGTCACCGAACGCCGGGCCGAGGGCAGCCGGGGGCGCAGCTGGTTTCAGGAGATCGTCGTGCTTCTCCTCACCATCGCGATCGGCACCGGGGGAGTGTGGGCCGCCCGGCAATTACGCGCGCCCGTGGAAAGCGCCTTGCAGGCACGCACCGTGCTCGAGGAACAGATCCGCGATCGCTCCGCGGTAACGGACTCGCTCAGCAACGACATCAGCGAATTGCGCACCGAGATCGGGGAACTCGAGGGCCACCTCAATTCACCCGCAGATGAAATCCGCAGCCGCGAAGCGGAAATCGCCGGTGCCCACGCCGGTACCATCCCCGTATCCGGACCTGCCATCGAGATCGAACTCACCGAACCCTCCCAACTTTCCTCCCCGGAGGAACACGTCCTGGATTTCGACATCCAACTCGTCGTCAACTCGCTGTGGGCGGCGGGGGCAGAAGCGATCTCCATCAACGACCGCAGGCTCGCCTTCGGCACCGCCATCCGCAGCGCCGGCGAGGCGATCCTCGTCGACTTGGAACCGGTGAAGAGCCCCTACCGGATCGTCGCCATCGGCGAACCCGACCGGCTCACCCGATCCTTCGCAGAAACGCCGGGAGCGAGCCACCTAAAGCTCCTGCACTCCAATTTCCGGATCGGCAGTTCCATCACCCAACACGCGCGGGTGGACATGCCCGCGGGGAACGCGATGCGGCTGAATTACGCTGAGCCGGAAGCGGACCTCGCCGAGGGAGATCATGGCACACTGAAGGGGGAGGAGTAGAACTATGATCGCGGTTGCCGGACTTGTCGTCGGAGTGATTCTCGGCCTCGTTTTCAAAATCGACATTCCCGTCGCACTTCAGCCCTACCTCCCCATCGCCGTCGTCGCGGCGTTGGACGCGCTCTTGGGCGGCTTGCGCGCCCGCTTCGAGGGCACTTTCGACGAACGGGTATTCGTCACCTCCTTCCTGTTCAACGTCGTCATCGCCGGAGTGCTCGTCTTCCTCGGCGACCAGCTCGGCGTCGGCCCGCAACTGTCGACCGCGGTGGTCGTCGTGCTCGGGATCAGAATCTTCTCCAACTCCGCCTCCATCCGCCGGTACATCTTTAAGGCATAACTGTGACGGATGACCACCAGCCCTCCATCGACGGCGCCCAAGGCGGCCCTCCGCCCAAGCCCGAAAAGAAGAAGTACTCCTGGCGTTCGCAGCTCCTCGTGGGCTTCCTCACCGCCATGCTCGGATTCGGCATCGTCGTCCAAGTCCGCCAAATCCAGACCGACGACCTCGCCAACATGCGCCAGGACGACCTCGTGAAACTCCTCGACGAGGTGACGCGCCGCAACGAGGACCTGACGGAGGAGCGCAGCCAGCTCCGCGCCGACCGCAGCCAATTGCAATCCGGATCGGACCAGAGCGAATACCTGAAGAACTACGCGAAATTGCAGGCGATCCTGTCCGGGTCGGTCGAAGTGCACGGGCCGGGAGTGCACGTGACGATCGAAGATCCGGGTCACAACGTCGCCGCGCACGACATGGTGCACATGCTCGAGGAGCTCCGCAACGCTGGGGCGGAAGCAGTCAGCGTCGACGACGTGCGCCTCGTCGCGGGCTCCTACTTCATCGACACAGCTGGGGGGATCCTCGCCGACGGCGAATTGCTTTCCCCGCCCTATCGGTGGAAAGCCATCGGAAACGTCTCCACGATCACCGGTGCGTTGGAAATTCCCGGCGGAGCCCTGGCAGGCTTTCGGAATGTCGGTGCAAGTGTTTCGATGGTAGAAGTGGATGACGTCGACATATCCGCTATTCGGACCCTTTCACCGATGGAGTTCGCAACTCCGACCACGGAAACCAAGTAACCTACAGGTAGCGAACTCGTTAAGAAACGGATGAGTGAGGCACTAGATGACCAACCCCGACCCGCAGGACC
>JAJYRV010000174.1 GCA_021793935.1 Actinomycetes bacterium
GTTCCTCCTCCACGGGAGAGCCCTGGGCAGCAGTTTCTTCCGCTCCCCCGCTGGCTTCCTCGGCCTCGCGGGCCTGCTCCGCCTCAAACTCCGCGCGCACTTCCTCCTCGATCCGATGCCGGTCGACTTTGCGCAAGTGTCTGGACATGTTCATCACCAACAACACCATCGCGACGGCGAGGACGAAGAACACCGCGAAGGCTCCCGCCCCGGGAGAAACGGCGAGCTGTTCAGGCGTGAGGGCGAGCACGTTGGTCGCAGGCATTTTATTCTCGCAATCCGGCGAAGAGATCATCTTCGGGCAATGAGGTTTCGATCGTTGATTCAGCGAGTTCCCACGCTTCGTACGGCCACACTTCCCGCTCCAGATCCCGCGGGACGGCGAAGAAGAAGCCATCCGGGTCGATCTGCGTGGCGTGGGCACGCAGGGCGTCATCTCGCAGGTGGAAGTACTCGGCGCATTCCACGAACGTCGTCGCCTTCCGTTCCTCCCGCTCGCCCCGACGCGCTATCCACCCTTCAAAGGGGGAGTCCATTCCTCGCTCGATCATCGCCTCGTGGAGCGCGGCGATCCGATCCGGTGAGAACCCCTGATCGTAGTAGACCTTAGCCACCTGCCACGGCTCGCCCGCGTCGGGGTACTGCTCAGGATCAGCGGCGGCGCGCACCGCGGCCATGGAGGCCTGGTGCGTCATGATGTGATCCGGGTGGGGATAGCCACCGTTCTCGTTGTACGTGGTGAGCACGTGGGGCCGGAACTCGCGGATGTGCGCCACGAGCCTTCCCGTCACCTCCTCGATCGGGGTGAGGGCGAAACAGCCGTCGGGAAGGGGCGGCAGCGGATCGCCTTCTGGCAGACCAGAATCGACGTACCCGAGCCACCGGTGGGAGAAGCCCAGAACTTCAGCCGCCTTCGCCATCTCCTCCCGGCGGATCGCGGTCATGTTCTCCTCGACGTGGCGATCCCCCACAAGTTTGGGGTTCAGAATCGACCCGCGTTCACCACCGGTGGCGGTAATGACGCGGACCTTGATCCCTTCGGCGACATACTTCGCCATCGTTGCTGCGCCTTTACTGGATTCATCATCCGGGTGGGCGTGCACAGCCAACATGCGCAAGGACACAGGTGAAACCCTTCCAAAGGTGAGAAACTGTTCTGTAGTGACAATCAGTGCCACTACCCATATTCTCACTTGAAGGGACCCTTTGGTGACTACGCCGGCTTTTCAGCATGACGAGGATCTCATTCGCGCCCGATACGGCCGGGTCCGCCGCGCCAATCCCAGATCGCTGAGGATCCTCGCCATCGCCGTGAGCGCAATCGCCCTCGGGCTCATGATCTGGATCGGTCTCGGCTTTACGAAGGCACAGGCGTCGAGTCAGATCATCAGTTTCAACGTGGTGGACTCCGGGCTCACGACGCTGCACTTCGAAGTGACGAAGCCGGCGGAGGACACGGCCGAATGCGTCCTCGAAGCCCTCAGCACCGGTTTCGCCCAGGTCGGCGTGAAAACGGTGACGATCGGTCCGGCGGAGACCGACACGGTTACGCTGTTCGAGGAGATCAAGACCAGCGAACTTGCCACGACCGCGGTCATTGACCATTGCACCCTTGTTGATTAGCCTCGCCGAGGTAGCTGCGCGATTTCGGCGATCGCCGCGGCCTTGCTATCGTTGACACCCACTGCCGACCCCGGCGCCCATCTCGTGCCACTACCCAACTTTGAAGGAGGCACCCGTGTCCGAGTCCACCACATGGCTGACCCAAGAAAGTTTCGATCGGCTCAAGGCCGAACACGATCATCTCACCGGTGAAGGACGGACCGCGATCGCTCGGCGCATCGAAGCCGCGCGCGAGGAGGGGGATCTCAAGGAGAACGGCGGATACCACGCCGCGCGCGAGGAGCAGGCCCGCCAGGAGGCCCGGATCCGCCAGCTCGAACAGATTCTGCGTGAGGCCGAGGTCGGGCAGGCCCCGCCGGACGACGGTGTCGTGGAGCCCGGCATGGTCGTCGAGGCGAACGTCGGTGGGGAGGACATGACCTTCCTGCTCGGCTCCCGTGAAGTTGCTGGCGACACCGATCTCGAGGTCTACTCCGCCTCCTCCCCTCTCGGGAAGGCGATCGTCGGGCACAAAACCGGTGACACGGTCTCGTACAAGGCTCCCAGCGGTGTTTCGATCGATGTGAAGATCGGGAAGGTCACCCCCTTCCACCCGTAGTGCTCGCCGTTCGCCCGCGCGGTCACGGCCTATTGGGGCTGGACGGCGTAGCCCGCCTGAGCGAGTTCAGCCACGACCGTTTCTCGGTGGTCGGCGCCCCGAGTTTCCATTTCGACGGCGATGTCCACCTCGTTGACGGCGAGCGTCGGCGAGGTGCGTGAGTGGCGTACGGTCACCACGTTCGCGCCGGTGGCGGCGAGGTGGGCGAGGAGTCCGGCGAGGTTACCGGGCCGGTCCGGCACGCGCACACGGACGGTGAGGAAGCGCCCGGCGCTCGTCATGCCGTGACGCAGCACCCGCATGAGCACGAGGGGATCGATGTTCCCGCCGGTGAGCACGATCACGAGCGGGCCTTCCTGCCACGTCCCGGCCCCCGCGATCGCCGCGGCCACCCCCACCGCCCCGGAGGGTTCGACGACGAGTTTCGCGCGCTCGGCCAGGAGCAGGAGCGCCTGCGACATCTCCTCTTCGCTGACGAGGTCGATCCGGCGCACTTCGCGGCGAACGACCTCGAGGGGCACATCCCCTGGCCGGCCGACGGCGATACCGTCGGCCATCGTCGTCATCGTCGACAGCGGGACCGGCGTTCCCCGCGAGAGGCTCTCGGGGTAGGCCGCCGCCCCGCGCGCTTGTACACCGACGACCTCGACGTCCTGCCCGAGCGCCAAATGGACGGCGTGGGAAACCCCGGCGAGCAGTCCGCCTCCGCCCGTCGGGACGAGCACCGTCTTCACCTCGGGGACTTGTTCGGCGATCTCTAACCCGAGCGTGCCCTGCCCGCGGACGATATCGGCGTGGTCGAAGGGGTGGATGATCGTGCGCCCGGTGCGCTCCGAGTCTTTCACCGCCTCCTCGAGGGCGTCATCGATCGTCGCTCCGGTGAGGATGGTTTTTGCCCCGTAGCTCCTGGTCGCCATCACCTTGGGGATCGCCGCGGAGGCGGGCATGTACACCGTCGCCTCGATCCCTAGGTGCCGGGCGGCAAGCGCCACCCCTTGGGCGTGGTTACCCGCGCTCGCGGCAAGCACCCCTGCTTCTTTCTCCGCATGGGAAAGGTTGAGCATGCGGGCGTATGCCCCCCGGATCTTGAACGAGCCGCCCTGTTGGAGATTCTCGCATTTCAAGTACACCGGTACGCCCGCGAGGTCGCTCAGCGCGCCAGAGTATTCGATCGGCGTGCGCGGGGCGACGTTTTCGAGTTCGTCCGCGCATTCGCGTAATTCTTCGAGGGTAAACGGCACTGGTGTTCCTCCTTGGCACATCGTCGTACCTCCAGCCTAGACGAGGCGAGGAGTGGTGCCCCGTCACCCGGGGCGCCCGTCCCCGGCAGTTCTGGATTCAGGCCCGGCGCCAGCGCCGGGTGGTCTCGATGAGGATCTTCCGGCGGGACGGCGGGGCTGGGTCATGTCCGTTGAGGTACTGCAGCGCGGTGTTGACGATCGCGAGGATCGGCACCGCGAACAGCGCCCCGACGATCCCCGCGACGATTGTTCCGGCCGCGACGGCGAGAAGCACGCCGACCGGGTGCAGGCTCAGGGCTTTGCTCATGAGCATCGGCTGCAGGAGGTTCGATTCGAGTTGTTGAACCAGGAGCACGACAACGAGCATCGCGACCGCTGTGCCGACCCCGGAATCGACGAGCGCCACGGCTACCGCAACGGCTCCCGTGACGGTGGCCCCGACGATGGGGATGAACGACCCGAGGAAGACGAGCACCCCGATCGGGATCGCGAGGGGAACCCCGAGCAGGAGAGCGCCGAGGCCGATGCCGATACCGTCGACGAGAGCGACCATGATCTGGGTGCGCGTGTACGCCCCGAGGGAAAGCCAGGAACGCAACCCCGCGCCGTCCACACGCTCCCGTGCCCGACTGGGAAACAGCCGCACGACCCAGGTCCAGATCTCCCGGCCATCCTTGAGGAAGAAGAACAGGCAGAACAGCGAGATGAGGGCCCCGGCGAACACGTGCCCGACGGAGGAGGTCACCGACATCGCCCCGCTGAGGATCCTGTCCATGTTCTGACTGAGCTGCTGTTGCAGTTTGTCGATGTACTCCTGGATCGCGCTTTCTTCGAGGTTCAGCGGCCCGGAGCTCAGCCATGCGACCACCTCGTTGAATCCCTGGACGGCCTTCTCCCCGAGCTGGCGCACGTCGTCGGTGATCGTGGCGCTGACGATGAACACCAGCCCTGTGACAGAACCGAGCGCCACGAGCAGGCTCACCGTGGCGGCGAGACTGCGGGGGAATTTGAGTTTCTCCGAAAAAAAGTTCGTCATCGGCGCGAGGAGCGCGGTCACGAGTCCGGCCACGAAGACCGGGATGACGACGGTCTTGATCTGCACGAGGAGCCACAGGAAGATCGCACTCGCGGCGACGATCGCGAGGAAGCGCCACGCCCACCCCGCCCCTGCCCGCACGGCGAACGGAATGGCGGTTTCCCCTGGGGTCACTTGCAGTGATACATCCGTGAGCACCGATTCCGCGGGGACCTCCGCGCCCGACCATTGCTCGTCATCGTCGAACCGGTCGGCGCGGCGGGCAGCGTCATCTTGCAGCTGCCCTTCGGTGTCAGCATCCGGGCGAGTCGACTCAGCCGACTCTTCGGGTGGAAGGTCGCCTGAGTTTTCCGTGTCAGCCATGAGCCCAATGATAATTTGCCGCTGGCTCGTTAGTGCTCAATCGGGCCGCAACGGTGTTTCCACCGAAGTCTGATTGCAACTCCTATTCACCGCTGGGCTGCTAACCTCGTGCCCCATACGTGTTTTCGAAGTGACAAGTACGACGCAGGAGCGACCTTGACGAGCATCTCCGGGCAGGTTGGACGGCTGAAGCAAGCAGCGATCGATGCGGCGATGCGTCGAGGTGGGTACCGAGCTGACGGTGATAGCTATCTGTCTATCCAACTTCCGGACTATGGGGTAGTGACTCGCCCAGGAGAAGATGGCCTTGGCGGGGGCAT
>JAJYRV010000175.1 GCA_021793935.1 Actinomycetes bacterium
GAGCCGATGAACTCGCGCATCGCCGGCCCGTCAACCTTGCGGCCCCGGGTGAGTTCCTTGAGGCGTTCGTAGGGGTCTTCCATGCCGGTGGCGCCCGCGATACCGGCGGCGCGCATCGCCGACTGCACCGCTTCGCCGAGCACTTCCCAGTTGTCTTCGAGGTCGGCCGCCATAGCGCCGGCGTCGACGTCGAGCCCGGCGAGCCCGCGGGTGACGTTATCGATCGCGAGGAGGGAATGGCCGAGCGCCACCCCGATGTTGCGCTGACTCGTGGAATCGGTGAGGTCGCGCTGGAGGCGGGAGGTGATGAGGGTCGCGCCGAGGGTGTCGAGGAGCGCGCAGGAGATTTCCAGGTTCGCCTCAGCGTTTTCGAACCGGATCGGATTGACCTTGTGCGGCATCGTTGAGGAGCCGGTAGATCCCTGCGCGGAGAGGCGCTGGCGGAAGTAGTTGAGCGAGATGTAGGTCCAGATGTCGGTGGCGAAGTTGTGCAAGATCCGGTTGAACCGGGCGATGTCCGCGTACAGCTCCGCCTGCCAGTCATGGGACTCGATCTGCGTGGTGAGGGGGTTCCAGGTGAGGCCGAGGTTCGTGACGAAGCTCCGCGCGATCTCCTGCCAGTCTGTCGCCGGCACGGAGATCGCGTGCGCGGCGTAGGTGCCGGTGGCGCCGTTGATCTTGCCGAGGTATTCAGTCGCTTCGATCCGGCGAAGTTGGCGGCGGAGGCGGTGCACCGTGACGGCGAGTTCCTTGCCGAGGGTCACCGGGGTGGCGGGTTGCCCGTGCGTGCGAGCGAGCATGGGAACGTCGGCGTTCTCGGTGGCGAGTTCCTTGATCGCTTCCACCATCTCGAGCGCAGCCGGCAGCCACTCCTCGCGAACCGCGGCCGCGATCGTGAGCGCGTAGGAGAGGTTGTTGATGTCTTCCGAGGTGCAGAAGATGTGCACGATCTCCGAGACCTGCGGCAACACAGTGGCCGACCCGAGCGCCTCCGGTGCCGCAGCGAGGCGGCGCTTGAGGAAATATTCGACCGCTTTGACGTCGTGGCGAGTCTCGGCTTCGATCGCCGCCATCTCGGCGATCTCAGCTTCGCCGAACGTCGCGACGATTTCTCGCAGGTATGCGACTTCTTCCTCAGAAAGTTCTGGTGCCCCCGGCAGCGCTCCGGTGGCCGTGAGGTGGATGAGCCATTCCACTTCGACCGCGAGGCGGGCCCGGTTGAGGGCCGCTTCGGAAAGGTGGTTGACAAGCGGGGCCGCGGCGGCGCGGTAGCGCCCGTCGAGCGGGCCGAGGGGAATAGCGGGAGAAATTGAAGCGAAATCCACACGGGTCATGGCACTAGTGTGCCAGTGCTCCGCGCCCGCCCGCGCGGTTGGAGTCTGTGACGTCAACCGCTCACCGGCGGGCCCAGCGGCGGCCTGGCGCGGCAACGAGTCAGAGCCGGGAGGCCACTTGGGTGCGTACGAAGTCGACGATGCCGGGAGCCGCGCCGGTGATGTTTTCGAAGGTGATCTCGAAGTCGCGGGCGTCCCCGTAGTAGGGATCGTTGACGTCGAGGTCACCGGCGGCCACGGCCTCAGGATCGAAGCTCCGGAGCAGTCGGATCTTTTCGCGGGCCTCATCCGATGGCGCGAGCGACCGAAGATCCCGAAGATGGGAATTGTCGAGGGCGAGGATGAGATCCACGCGCTCGAAATCCGCGCGGGTGAACTGCGCTGCCTGGTGCCCGGAAAGGTCGAGCCCGTTATCGGCGATGAGCTCTTCAGCACGGTGGTCCGCCCCACCGCCGACGTGCCAGTCACCTGTGCCCGCCGATTCGATCACGACGTTCTCCAGGCCTGCGCGATTGAAGGCGTCGCGCAGCATCACCTCTCCCATCGGGGAGCGACAAATATTTCCAGTGCACACCACACTGATCGTGTACGGGGAAGCCATTCCCTATTCTCAACACATTTCCGCCCGGTGTGCACCTTTACGGGCCCTGCGGATCACCACGCGGCGGCTTTTCCCCACCGGACCGACCGTCCACACCGCCGATCGGCACACCGAGCGGTAGCCATCGGGGTTCCTACCGTGGCTGCACGGGACCTCAACCCGAGGCCCCGAAGAAGATGGGTAGCCCGGGACGAAAGGGAGGTGGCCGAGTGGGATCGGCAGCAACAGTAGCGGCGGTGTGCGCCGAGGTGAATGAGGGGGTCTTCGAGTTGCGCCAAGCGATCTCGCTGACATGGCAGGGAAACGCCGCGCAGGAGTTCGCCGAGACGGTTGAGGATTGCGCCTCGCGGACGGCAAGCGTTGCCGCTGACCTGACCGCTGCGGCCCGCCTGATTCAGGTGCACGACCAGCACATGCGGCTCGTGCGAATCGCGATGAGCGGCGGGTGAGGAGGCCGTGGGCGAAAGCGCGCGCGTCGACGAACTGCACATCACCCCAGAGCTGTGCGCCGCCGTCATCGTCGACCCGGGCGAATTGCACGCGAATTCCCACCGGCTGCGCCGCCTCGCCGAGCACCTACGTGGCCAACTCCATCTTCTCGAGCACGTCGGAGACGCGCTCGCGGGCGCCCATTCTGTGCCCGGTGGTGCTGTGAGCGCCGCGCCCGCGCGGGCCGCGCTTGGGGTGGGCGTCTTTCGGCTACGCCGCCTCTGCGCCACGATCGAGTATCTCGCGACATCCCTCGGCGAAGTCGCCCACCGGTACGAGGAAGCGGAACGCAACATCAGCGACCGGTTCCGCGCCGGCCTCAGCGGCGGGTACCAATGGTGGCGGGACACCTTCGGCACCTGGTTCCCCAGCCCCATGGACCCGTTGCTCTATCCCGTCAACCGATTCTTCACGGCCGGGGCGGAGGCGCAGATGCAGGCGCTGACCGACCGCCCGCTGGAGACCCTTGCGAGCCCCCGCATGCGCATCGCGGCGATCTTTTCCGCCGGGGTCATCCGTTACAACCAGCTCCGAGCGCTGAGCCCCCTCGGCTGGTTCCGCCTCCTGCCCGACTCGATCGGCACTGCCACCGGGTTGCGCCGTGCCCTCAGCCCGATCTGGGATCCGAACTCCCCCGGGATCGACCGCGCGGAAGGGGCAGCCCTCGCCCACGCGCTCTCGGGAGTCATCGCTCCCGGCGGCGATGTCGGCGATGGTGCCGCCGTAGGAGCCCGAGTGGTTGCCGCCGTCCACGCGGGTCTGGGGCACCAGCGCATCAAGATGGAACGAATCGGTCCGAAGCATGACGACGGCGATCCCACCCGGGCACCGGTACGCACCTTCGCTGATTCGATCGCCGTGATGAAGGAGTTGGAGATCGCCTCGGGGGCGGAGTCGGGGGAACTGCGCATCGACCGGGTCACCTCAGCGCAGGGGGAGCATTCCTGGCAGGTCTTCATCCCCGGCGGGCAGGGTTTCGACCCGAGGGATGTGCACGCGCTGCTGCACACGGTGAGCTCCGTGGATTCCAACCCGACCCCCAGCACCGCGATGGTGATTTCAGCGCTCCGGGAGGTTGGAGTGAAGAAAGGGGAGCCGGTCGTCATGATCGGTCACTCCCATGGCGGCATCACCGGCAGCATGCTCGCGAACGACCCGCGGGTGCGAGCGGAGTTCGACATCCCACTCGTCATCACCGCGGGGAGCCCCGTCGACCGGCACGACATCCGCCCCGACACCCACGTCGTCTCCTTCGAACACACCGAAGACTTCGTTACTGGCCTCGACGGCGTGGAATGGCGGGCGAAACCGGGAATGACCCGGGTGGATCGCACCCTCGGAGAGTCCAGTGATCCAGAGACCGCCAGCGGGGTCGGCCCCGTGCACAGCCACGACTACCCGAACTATATCGAAACGGCAGAACTCGCCGATCAGCATCCCGATCTTGCGCACACCCGTTCCCGGCTCGCCGCGGTGATTCCCGAGGGAGAGGTGGAGACCTTTCGGTTCCGAGCAGAGATCACCCCGTAGCGGGCGGAGGGGAGCTTAGCGCCGGCGGTTGCGTTGATCGGGAAGGATGGCGATGACGATGGTGGAGATGAGGGAGACGACGAGCGATCCCAGCACCGCGGCTCCGAATCCGTCGATATGCAACCCATAGTTGAACGAGTCGGTGACCTTGCTCGTGAGGAGCAGCATCAGCGCGTTGACAACGATGAAGAACAACCCGAGGGTGATGATATAGAGCGGGAAGGTGAGAACCTTCACGATCGGGCGGATGATCATGTTCACGAGAGTGAACACGAGCGCGATCACCGCGACGACGATCAGCGTGTTCTGCCATGTGCCATCGGTCTCGAGGGTGATGCCGCCGACGAGTTCGGCGGCGAGCCATAACCCGATGGCGTTCGCGATGACACGGAAAACAAACTGCATGCTCCCATCTTGCCACGCGCCCGCCCTGCGCGGGAGTGTGAGATCAGGCATCATTTACACATGACATCGGATTCAAAGGAGATGCCAATGGCGGGAGAGTTCACGCTTCGCCCCTCCGTCAGCGGACTGCCGGCGTATGTGCCGGGAGCCTCGGGAGACAACCCCAGTATTTACAAGCTTTCGTCGAACGAGGTTCCTAGCCCGCCCGCGCCGGCGGTGATCGCTGCGATCTCTGATGTCGCCGCGGACGCGAACCGTTACCCGGAAATGTACGGGGACACCCTGTGCCATACCCTCGCCAAGCGACTCAGGCTGAGTGAAGGCAACCTCATCATCGGCAACGGCTCGGTCTCCTTGTTGGAACTGATTCTGCGTGCAGCGGTGACCACCGGGGACGAAGTGGTGTACTCCTGGCGATCATTCGAGGCCTACCCGATCCTCGTGCAGGTCACCGGAGCGACCTCTGTGCAGGTGCCGAACACGCCGGCCGGTGGCCACGACTTCGAGGCAATGGCCCGCGCGATCACCGAGCGGACGAAGGTCGTGATGGTCTGCACGCCGAACAACCCCACGAGTCAGGCGGCAACTCACTCACAGGTCGAAGCATTCCTCGACCGCGTACCGTCGAACGTGCTTGTGCTCCTGGATGAGGCGTACGTCCACTTCGACCGCACCGACGAGAAAGTGGACTCCCTCGCCCTGCTGGGGGGCGGGAAGGCCCGCGGCAACCTCATCGTGCTGCGCACCTTTTCCAAGG
>JAJYRV010000176.1 GCA_021793935.1 Actinomycetes bacterium
AGTCACGGTGTACTCCTTGTTGTATTTGCGGCGAGTGCGTCTGCTAACGCCACCCATCCCAGCATTGCGCATTTTACCCGCGCGGGGTAGCGGGCGACACCGGCGAAGGCGGCGCCGTCCCCAAGCACGTCGAGCTTCTCGCTGGGGAGCGGCTCGTGGCGGGCGTGCATGAGTTCGCGGAACACTCCCGCGAGTTCCTCCGCCGCGGCCACGGTCTGGCCGCTCACCAGGTCGGCAAGGACCGAGGCGGAGGCCTGCGAGATCGAACATCCCCGCCCTTCCCACCGTACCCAGGTGATCGCCTCGCCGTCGAGCTTGACCTGGAGGCGGATCTCGTCGCCGCAGGTGGGGTTGAGTTGGAAAGATTCACCGTCGGCCTCCCCGGCGAGGCCGTATCCGTGGCGTTCGCGGGAGTGGTCGATGATGACCTGTTGGTAGAGCTCTTCCATCGCGCTCATGCCGCGCCGCCGATCCCGAAGAACGGTTGCACGCGCGCGAGGTGTTCGAGGAAGGCATCGAGATCGTCGATGGTGTTGTACACGTGCGTGGACACCCGCGCCGAGGCGTGCACGCCGAGTGCCTGGTGGATCGGCTGGGCGCAATGGTGCCCCACGCGGATCGCGATGCCGGCGTTGTCGAGTAGCTGGCCCACGTCGTGGGGGTGGACGCCGTCGACGTCGAAGGCGACGGTCGCGATTCGCGCCTGTGGATCCACCGGCCCGAGAACGCGGATCCCGGGGATCTCGGCCACGCCTCGCAGCAGGTGGGTGGCGAGTTCGGTCTCGTGCGCAGCGATCTGCTCCATACCGATCTCGGATAGGTACTCCGCCGCGGCGGTCAGCCCGACCACCTGGGAGACCATTTGGGTGCCGGCTTCGAACCGCGCCGGCGGGGCGGCGAAGGTGGCAGTCTCCATCGTCACGAGCTCGACCATCGAGCCGCCGGTGAGGAAGGGCGGCATCGCGTGCAGCAGCTCTGACTTTCCCACGAGCGCCCCCACGCCCGTGGGGCCGAGCATCTTGTGCCCGGAGAACACCGCGAAGTCAACGCCGAGGGCACGGAAGTCGAACGGAAGGTGCGGCACCGATTGGCACGCGTCGAGCACCGTGAGCGCGCCGACGGCCTTCGCCGCATCGAGGATTTCCCGCACCGGGCTGATCGCGCCGGTGACGTTGGAGACGTGAGTGAAGGCGACGACCTTGGTGCGCTCATCGATGAGGTCGAGCGTGTCGACGTCGATGCGACCGTCCTCGGTCACCTCCAGCCAGCGTAGGCTCGCCCCGGTGCGGGCGGCTACTTCCTGCCAGGGTACGAGGTTCGCGTGGTGTTCGGCCCGGGTGGTGACGATGACGTCCCCCTCCCCGAGGCGCAAGCGCGGGTCGCCGCCGGTGGCGGAGGCGGTGATGAAAGCGTGGGCAACGAGGTTGAGCGCTTCGGTGGCGTTCTTCGCCCACACCAACTCCTGGGTGCCGGCACCGACGAAGCCCGCGAGGACCTCCCGCCCGCGTTCGTAGAGCTCCGTGGCTTCTTCCGCGAGTTGGTGGGCGCCGCGGTGCACGGCGGCGTTGTAGTTGCGGTTGAAGTCCTCTTCGGCGTCGAGGACGCAACTGGGTTTTTGGCTCGTCGCCCCAGAATCGAGGTAGACGAGTGGGACCCCGCCACGCACCGTGCGCGCGAGCACGGGAAAGTCGGCGCGGATCGCGGCGATCTCGCGGGCGCTGAGCACGTGCGTGGCGGGCATCGGATTACGCGTTCACGAGGTAACGGTCGTAGCCCTCTTCTTCCAGGCGCTCGGCGAGCTCCGGGCCCCCCTCGTCGACGATCTTGCCGCCGAAGACCACGTGCACGTAGTCCGGCTTGATGTAGCGCAGGATCCGGGTGTAGTGGGTGATGAGCATGATCCCGACGTTCGTGTTCTCCTTGACGCGGTTGACGCCTTCGGAGACGACCCGCAGGGCGTCCACGTCGAGTCCGGAGTCCGTTTCGTCCAGGACGGCGAACTTCGGCTGGAGTAGTTCCATCTGCAGGATCTCGTGGCGCTTCTTCTCACCACCGGAGAACCCTTCGTTGACGTTGCGCTCGGAGAAGGAGGCGTCCATCCGGAGTGCTTCCATCGATTCACGCACGTCCTTGACCCAGTGGCGCAGCGCCGGGGCCTTACCGTCGACGGCGGTCTTCGCGGTGCGCAGGAAGTTCGACACGGACACGCCGGGTACTTCAACGGGGTACTGCATCGCGAGGAAGAGACCGGCGCGGGCGCGTTCGTCGACTTCCATCTCCAGCACGTCTTCACCGTCGAAGGTGATCGAACCGCTCGTCACTTCGTAGTCCGGGTGCCCGGCGATCGCGTAGGCGAGGGTGGACTTGCCCGAGCCGTTGGGGCCCATGATCGCGTGGGTCTCGCCACTCTTGATGGTGAGGTCGAGGCCATTGAGGATCGGTTTGGTGCCTTCGGCGGTTTCTACGGAGACGTGCAGGTCTCGGATTTCCAAGGTTGCCATGGTTTTCTGATTTCCTTTTTTACGCAGGCTTTTCGGTGATCTGGGGAGCATCGATGTCGACGAGAACGTCGTCGCCGTCGTAGCTCACCGGATATATCGGGGTGGGTTGGGTGGCGGGCAGCGAGAGGGGCCAACCGGTTCGTAGGTCGAAAGTGGACCCGTGAAGCCAACACTCGACGGTGTCGCCGTCCACCTCCCCCTCGGACAGGGAGACCTGCCCGTGGGTGCAGACGTCACCGATGGCGTAATACTCGCCGTCATCGGCACGCACGAGAGCGATTTCTACGAGTTCACCCGCGTCGTTATCGAGTTCGAGTTTCAACGCTTCACCCGGTTCGAGGTCGTCGCGGGTGCCTACTACTTGGGCGGTCATTCGCGGGTGCCATCCTCGATTGAACGGTCGATCTGTTCTTGCAGCCCAGTTTCGAGCGCGGGAACCTCTCCGAGTGCGGCGTTGAGTTCCTCCTCGATTTCATGCAGGACGCGGGCTTCGACGTCTTCGACCTTGATCTTCTGGATGAGGTCGGCGAAGAACCCGCGTACCACGAGACGGCGAGCGGCCGCTTCGGGGATGCCGCGGGCGCTGAGGTAGAAGAGCTGCTCGTCGTCGAATTGGCCGGTCGCCGATGCGTGGCCCGCACCTTCGATCTCCCCGGTTTCGATTTCGAGGTTGGGCACCGAGTCCGCCCGCGCTCCTGCGGTGAGGAGGAGGTTGCGGTTGAGCTCGTAGGTGTCGGTTCCTTCGGCGTCCTTGCGGATGAGCACGTCGCCGATCCACACGGTGCGCGCCTCTTCCCCCTGCAGTGCGCCCTTGTAGGCGACCCGGGAGTAGCAGTTGGGCGCGACGTGGTCGACGAAGAGCCGGTGTTCCTGGTGCTGACCGGAGTCGGAGAAGTAGACTCCGTCGAGTTCCACCTCCCCGCCCTTACCGTCGAGGATCGCTTCGGGGGTCAGGCGAACCACCTTGCCGCCGAGGGTGACGACGATGTGGTGGAGCTTCGCGTCCCGCCCGAGCTTCGCGCGTTGGGCGGAGACGTGAATGGCTTCGTCCTCCCAGTCCTGGACCGAGACGACCTTGAGGTTCGCACCGTCACCGACGAGGATCTCCACCGTCTGGGCGAGCTCGCTCGCACCGGTGTGGTTGAGGATCACCGTCGCCTCGGACAGCGATTCGGCGTGGATGAGCACGTGGTTGACGCTCGGTCCCATCCCCTGGCCGCGCACGTCGAGGGTGATTTCCTTCGCCGCGACGTGCTCCTTGGGGATCGTGACGACCCAGGAGTTGCCGCGGTGTTCCCACGCGGCCGCGGCGATCCGATCGGAGGGGATTCCCGCCTGCCCGAGCCGGGCATCATCGGCGCCAACCTCCTCGAGGGTGACCGTGCCATCGCCGTCGAGGGTCACCTGGGGGCGAACCCCGGTGAAGGAGGCAGCGAACAGCCCCTGCAGGTTCCGCACCGGCGAGAACCGCCATTCCTCTTCCCGGCCGGTCGGCATGAGGAAGTCGTCGAGGACGAATGAGCTCAGCCGGTCCGCCCGGGAGGTGGTGGAGATGACGGGGGCCTCCCCGTGGGAGTGCGCGCCGTCCACCTCCGCCTGCGAGTGATCGGTGCTCAGTGTTTCAGTTTGGGTCGACATCAGCCGACGGCCCCTTCCATCTGCAGTTCAATGAGTCGGTTGAGTTCGATGGCGTATTCCATCGGCAGTTCACGTGAGATCGGCTCCACGAATCCGCGCACGATCATTGCGTAGGCTTCGAACTCATCAAGCCCGCGTGACATGAGGTAGAACAGCTGGTCGGCGCTCACCTTCGAAACGGTCGCTTCGTGAACCATCTCGACGTCGTCGACGCGTACGTCGGTGTAGGGGTAGGTGTCCGAGCGGGAGATCTGGTCGACGAGCAGCGCGTCACACAGCACCGCGGACTTCGAGCGGTTCGCTCCTTCCAACACCTGGATGAGGCCGCGGTAGGAGGAACGTCCCCCACTGCGCGCCACCGACTTCGACACGATGTTCGAGGACGTGTTCGGCGCCATGTGCACCATCTTCGAGCCCGTGTCCTGGTGCTGGTCCGCACCGGCGAAGGCGATCGAGAGCGTTTCCCCGTGCGCGTGCTCACCCGTGAGGTAGACGGCCGGGTACTTCATCGTGACCTTGGAGCCGATGTTCGCATCGACCCACTCCATCGTTCCGCCCTGTTCGACGGTCGTGCGCTTGGTCACGAGGTTGTACACGTTGTTCGACCAGTTCTGGATCGTCGTGTATCGGACCTTGGCGTCCTTCTTCACGATGATCTCCACGACGGCCGAGTGCAGCGAGTCCGACTTGTAGATCGGGGCGGTGCAGCCTTCCACGTAGTGGACCGAGGAGCCTTCGTCGGCGATGATGAGCGTGCGCTCGAACTGGCCCATGTTCTCGGTGTTGATCCGGAAGTAGGCCTGCAACGGGATCTCCACGTGGACCCCGGGCGGGACGTACACGAACGACCCACCCGACCACACGGCGGTGTTGAGGGCGGCGAACTTGTTGTCACCCGCCGGAATGACCGTGCCGAAGTACTCCTCGAAGAATTCGGGGTGCTCACGCAGCGCGGTGTCGGTGTCC
>JAJYRV010000177.1 GCA_021793935.1 Actinomycetes bacterium
GCGAACTCGATCGAAATACTTCCTTTTCGCTTTCCCAGCGATACCTTTACCTTCGTTTCGAAACGATCGCCGAGGCGCGACGCAAGATCGGAGAGCATAGGGTTGTTCCCGCCCGCCCGAGGCGATCGTCGGGGCGCTCCACTATCTACCTCACCGAGAGCAACAATCTCCTCCGTCGCCCGTACACTCAAACCTTCGGCAACGATGCGCTGGGCAAGACGCTCCATCGCGGCCGGCTCGTCTAGACCAAGCAGGGCGCGAGCATGTCCGGCAGAAAGTACACCAGCAGCTACGCGGCGTTGCACGAGCGGAGGAAGCCGAAGCAGCCGCAGCGTATTAGAGATTTGCGGGCGAGACCGAGCGATACGGCGAGCCAGTTCGTCTTGAGTACAACCGAAGTCTTCCAATAGCTGCTGGTAGGCCGCTGCTTCCTCCAGCGGGTTGAGCTCTGAGCGGTGCAGGTTTTCAAGCAATGCGTCGCGCAGCAGCTCATCTTCAGAGGTGGAACGAATAATCGCTGGAATGTCTTTGAGGCCCGCCTGCTTCGATGCTCGCCAGCGTCGCTCGCCCATGACCAGTTCATAGGGGGCGTCCCCGTCACCTGGATCGGGCATCGGTCGAACCACGACGGGTTGGAGAACCCCTACTTCCGACACAGAGTCTGCGAGCTCTGCGAGTTCGTCCTCGTCAAAGACCGTCCGAGGTTGGACTCTGTTGGGTTCGATATCCGCCACGCGAATCAGTGCGAACTCGGCGCCGGGTACCTCGACTAATGACGCTTCTCCGCTGGCGTCGGTTTCACGTGAAACATCCTTGTTCACCTCCGCTGGAGGCGAGGCCGGAAAGAACACGTCCACTGGACGAGACGTACCCTGGGGAGATCCGGCCGGGCTTTGCGGAATCAGAGCACCCAAGCCACGGCCAAGCGCGCGGCGTCGTTCAGTCATTTCTCACTACTTCCTTCATGTCAGCGGGGCGCCCCGCTCAGCAATCTCTTGGGCTGCCTTGAGGTAGGCCAACGCGCCGCTCGAGCGCGGGTCGTACGTCATCACGGTCTGACCATGACCTGGTGCCTCCGAAACCCTGATCGACCGGGGGATAACCGTATCCAGGGTTTGATCCTGAAAGTGTTCCCGCACTTCTTCTTCTACCTGCATCGACAGATTCGTACGACTGTCATACATCGTGAGGAGGATCGTCGAAACGTGTAAGGCCGAGTTGAGGTGTTGCCGGATAAGGTCGATATTCGAAAGCAGCTGACTCAGCCCTTCGAGGGCGTAATACTCCGTTTGGATCGGAATAAGAACCTCTTGAGCAGCAACGAAGGCATTGATCGTCAGAAGGCCAAGGCTCGGGGGGCAATCGATGAACACATAGTCGATACGCGCCTGGCCGTTGCGCGAACGGTAACGCAAGTAGTCGGTCAGGGCGGATCGGAGCCGGGATTCCCGCCCCTCAATCATGACGAGTTCGATCTCCGCACCCGAAAGATCGATCGTCGACGGGAGGACAAAGAGCGAGTCGATCTCCTCATGGACCTGAACCGCTTCGTGCATCGGGACGTCATTGATGAGCACGTCATACGTAGACATCGTTCCCACTTGGTGGGGGATGTTCAATGCAGTGGACGTGTTTCCCTGCGGATCATTGTCGATGACGAGGACCCGGGCTCCGGCGCGAGCAAGCGCAGCCGCGATGTTTACTGAGGTGGTCGTCTTACCCACCCCGCCCTTTTGATTGGCGACAGTAAAAACCCGAGTCTGGCGAGGCAGTGGAAAGGAAGCGTTCGAAAGTTCGATCCGGCGCCGCGTATCTTCAGCAAGCTGCGCTGCGAGGGGGGTAGACGCATCAACTTGCGGGACAGAAGCGAGCAAGGCATCTCGGTCGTACCGATCGCTCGATGAGATCACTCGTGGCTTCCCTTCCCTCAGCTGGCTTTCCAAGCCTAACGGTAGCTAGTGACAAATCAGAACTCTAGAAGCGTTTGCCGCGAGCGTTTCACGTGAAACGAAAGCCACCTATTCCCTTGCAGAGGCTCTCTTCAAACCTGCCGGACCTCTGCGACGTACGTCACATCTCCGTCGTCGAGAACATCAATCTCGTGCACCACCGTCACTTCGGCGCGGAGCTTCTTAAACACGTACTTCGCGTCTTCAATTTCGTCGTAAACGCGGCGACCTTTAAGTGCGAGGAGTCGGCCACCCGTATCGACCAGTGGAATTGTGAACCGAAGCAGTTTATCCATCCCTGCAACTGCACGGGCAGTAACAACGTCGTAGCTGCGCTTCTTGTGCAGTTCCTCAGCTCGCACTTGGTGGATTGTCACGTTATCAAGGCCGAGAGCTTCGACGACCTCAGAAAGCCACTCCACCCGGCGTTCCATGGGTTCGATGAGATCAAACTCAAGGTCCGGCCGCATGATCGCGAGCACGATTCCGGGTAGCCCGGCCCCCGATCCGACGTCGGCCACGGTTCCCCTCTCCGGAAGGAGAGATCCAACCGCGGCGGAGTTCAAGATGTGCCGGCGCCATAGCCGCGGCACCTCTCGCGGGCCGATAAGCCCTCGGAGTTCGCCCTCGTCGGCAAGCATCTGCCCAAACTCTTCGGCCGCTGCTAGGCCCAGGCCAAAAATCTCCCGGGAAGCGTTTTCCGTACCCCTGAAGATGTCAGGCATCGGTACGGATAACGACCCGGCGGTTGGGTTCCGCACCTTCCGATTCGCTACTCAAACCCGCCTCTGCGACAGCATCGTGAACTACCTTGCGTTCAAAGGGATTCATAGGTTCCATCTCTACCGGCTCGCCGCTGTCTTGCGCGCGCTTGATTGCCTCGCTGGCGAGTTGGGTCAATGCGTTGCGGCGCTTCTGCCGATGCCCGGCAATATCGAGCATGAGTCCGGAACGTTCTCCCGTCTTGGTCTGCACAGCCAGCCGGGTGAGGTCCTGAAGTGCATTCAGCACTTCTCCCTCTTCACCGACGAGAGAGCGTAGCCAGCGTTCGGTGTTTGCTTCAGCAACAATGGCAACTGATGCCCGGCCACGGTCGACATCGAGGTCGATATCGCCGTCGAGATCCGCGATATCGAGCAGTTCCTCGAGGTAATCAGCAGCGATGTCACCCTCGAGTTCGAGCTGCTTGATCTCTTCGGGCGATGGCGTGTTCGTCATGGGGTTCCTAACGTGAAAAGCGTGGTCTTACCGCTTGCTGCGAGGTTTGCGTTTGGGTTGTTGGCGTTGCCCGCTCGTCTTCTTCGGCTCGTCTTCAAGTTCAGATGGCTTTTCTTCCTCAACCACCAGTCCCTTTCGAGCTGCCTTACGAGCACGGCGTTCCAGAAGCATACGTTCCGCCTCTGATCCCGGCGTGGGGGAGTTTCGGATGACCCACCATTGTTGGCCGAGGGACCAGACGTTTGAGGTGGTCCAGTACAAGAGAACACCGATGGGAAAGGAAACACCCGAGATGACGAACACGCCGGGCAGCAGATACATGAGCATCTTCTGCTGCCGCGCCATCGGGTTATCCGCCGCAGAAGCGGGCATGTTCTTCATCGTCAGTTGCCGCTGGGTGAACAGCATCGAGGCACTCATAAGCACCACGAGCACCGCCGTAATGATCTTTACGGAGATAACGTCAGAGCCGAGGAATGTGGACGAAAGGGAGGCCCCGAAGATTTCGGAGTTCTCGATCTGCTGGGCAACAACTTGATCTAGTGGCCCGATCTTTTCCGTGCGGTACGTGCCACCAGCGATGTCCTTCACGGCGATGAGTACCCGGAACAGGGAGAAGAAGATCGGCATCTGCAGCAGCATCGGCATGCAGGAAGCGAACGGGGAGGTTCCAGCCTCCCGGTAGATCGCCATCATTTCTTGCTGCATTGCCTGCCGCGAGGCAGTGTCGGTGCGTCCCTTGTATTTCTTCTGGAGCTTCTGGATCTCCGGCTGCACGATCTGCATCGATCGCGACGCCTTGATTTGCCGCACGAACAGTGGGATGAGGAGAACCCGGATGACCACCGTCAGGGTCACGATAGAAAGTACCCACCCCCAACCACTCTCGGGATCCATCCCGAAAAAGGTGAATACTTTATGAGAGCCCACCATGATTTGGGCGACGACCCATTTCAGGGGGAACAGGATCTTGTCAAAGGTTCCCATGCAACGTTCTCCAGGCTGGTTGCGTCACGTCGCGAGCCTTGGCGGCACGGTGACGGCTTTTGGACGAGTCTAGGGCGATCAGGGATTCGCCTTCTGGGGCGGAGTCCCGATGTTCGCCGGATCCAGGATCTGCCGATGCCCCGGCCTTCCCTGGCGGAACGTGGTCAACTCCACCCTTTGACCAGGGGTTACACCGCAGCAATCGCCAGCCGGCGAGCAAAGTACCGCGTGCCGGTCCGTGCAGCCGTAGGGCGTCGATCGCATATTGCGAACAGGAGGGGTAGTACCGGCAGGTCGGTGCGAACCACGGTGAGACGATGAGCTGGTACCCGCGGACCATCTTCGTTAACAGGGTAGTCAGGAGCCGGCGGATCATTCCAAGACTCCTAACTTTCCTAGGTTTCGCCGCATTTCGGTGCGTAGTTGCGTGAAGGTTGCCGTACTCGAGCGGGGTAACGCTCGAAAGACGATGTCGGCGGGATTCGAGCGTTCCTCGAGTACCTCAGCGCAGATGTGCCGCATCCGTCGTTTCACCCGGTTTCGGATGACGGCGTTGCCAACAGCTTTAGATACGACGAAACCCACCCGTGTGGGACGGGTGGATTTGGTCAGTACGTGTGCGACCACGTAGCGCCCCCCGGCACGTTTTCCCGCTCGGAAGACTGAGCGGAAATCTTCGCTGCGACGCAGCCGGTGCTGGGGTGGAAGCACCCTTAGGCCGAGATCTTCGCGCGGCCCTTACGGCGACGTGCAGAGAGGATGGCCCGGCCAGAGCGGGTACGCATCCGCAGACGGAACCCGTGCACGCGTGCGCGACGGCGGTTATTAGGCTGAAAAGTCCGCTTACTCACGGCATAACTCCAAAGACGATCGTTACACGTATCGCGGGGGAAGTCGGATACGGGCCAACGCTGGGCACGCCAGTAGCGGCACGCGAGCA
>JAJYRV010000178.1 GCA_021793935.1 Actinomycetes bacterium
CCGTACCCTGGGCGCGCCTGCAGGAAGCCGACGAACGGGGAGTCTCCCTCGCCGTCGCCCTCAACCGGGTCAATCCCGACTCCCTCGCCCAGATCCGCGCCGACCTGTTCACCCGCATGAACGAACACGGCTTCGGCTCCGTACCGTACTTCGTCATCCCCGACGTCGGGCCCCACGAAGGCGTACTCGAGAAGAAACTCGTCGCCGAACTCGCCGCCTGGCTCGCCGTGATCGGCAAGAGCGCGCAATCACGATCCGTCATCGCCCGCACCGTTCGAGGGGCGTGGCCGGCCCTGCGCCACGACGTGCTCGAGACCGTCACCGCGTTAGAAACCCAACGGCGAACCGAGCTCACGCTGAACAACCAGATCGGCGCAGCCCCCACCGCAGCCGCGAACCAAGTGAGCGAAGACGTCTCCGAAGGGGCGATCGGTTACGGCGGTCCGACGACGACGTGGCTCGCCGGGGCAACGTCCGGCGGCCCGCTCGCCGCGCTCGCCAACCCCTCCCGGGGCGCTCTCGATCGCTGGCGTGCCCGCCGCAGCGCCGATGCCCGGGTGATGGCCCTGTCCAACCTCCGCCGCGCGTGCAACGACGCGGCTGCCGCGCTCATCGCTGACGCCGCCGCTCGAGGCGAACGCGCAATCCGGGACGGGCTCAACGCCACCGAGGCGGGCAAACAGGTGATGTACGAAGTCCGCCAGACCCACCGGCTCCGCGAGGCCCGGATGCGGAACCTGCTCAGCGAGTGGAACGCGCAGGTGAAAGAAAAGAGCGCTCCGCTCACCTCGAACCACCCGGACCTGCCGACCGCCGCGATCCCCGACCTCATCGGCGTCGCCGCCGTCGGCCTGGACGGCCCGCGCCGCGCGGTGGCGAGAATCCTCGGCGAGGCGGGCACCGACGTCGTCGACTCCCTCCAAGCCGACCTCGCCGAATGGGCCTCGGCAGCCGTGCGGGCGGAGGCGGAGGAATACCAAGACGCGTTAGATAATCTCGATATTGATCCACCCACCGCGCCAACCTCACTACGATTACGAGCGAGTGAGTTGAAAGGGTTTGAGTGAGCACCGAGATAGGTAGCGAATTAAGCGAGCAGGTCACTACCCTGCGCGAGGCGATCACGCGCGCGGGGGAGCGGATCCCCGCCGAAATCGCCGAACGCGGCGAGGCCGACCTCAACCAAGTCGTCCGCCGGCTCGAACTGGGAGTGCACCACACCGTCGTCGCGCTCGTGGGCGGCACGGGCTCGGGCAAGTCGAGCATGTTCAACGCGCTCACCCGGCTGAACTTCGCTGACGTCGGGGTGATCCGCCCGACTACCTCACAGGCCTCGGCGTGCACGTGGCACACGAACGCCGACCCGCTGCTGGACTTCCTCGGGGTCCACCCCGAACGGCGCATTTCCCGCGAATCAGCGCTCACCGGTGATGACGAGGCGGAATTCAGCGGCCTCGTGCTCCTCGACCTGCCCGACCACGATTCGATCAACCCGGAAAACGCCGCGCTCGTGGACCGGCTGCTGCCGATGATCGACCTGCTCATCTGGATCGTCGACCCGCAGAAGTACGCGGATAACGTCCTGCACGAGAAGTACCTACAAGAGCTCACGGACCGGCACGAGGCGATGCTCGTCGTCGTTAACCAAGTTGATACCGTCCCCGATTCGGGGCTGGACCAGATCCGCAGCGACGTCCAGCGGCTGCTTGTGGAGGACAACCTCGGCGACGTACCGGTGATCCTCGCGTCGGCGAAGACGGGGCACGGGCTCGGGATCGTGCGCCAGCACATCGCCGAGATGATCTCTGCCGAGTCCATCGCCGCCCGCACCGCCCGAGATGAGCTGCGGGCGATCTCGCGCCGCCTCAAGGAAGCGCTCGCCCCGCAGACCCCCGGGTTGCCGAAGACCGCCCACGTGACTGCCGAACTCGCGAACGCTGCGGGTATCCCCGCGATCGGGGAATCGATCCGCGTCGCTGTGGCCGGAGCCGGGGGAGCGGCACTCACCAAGGTACAGCCCCCCGCCGGCTCACGCATCGAATCGATCCGCGAATCCTGGCTCGACCAAGTAGCCGGTTCGATGCCGGCGCTGTGGAAGGAAAGTCTCCTTCGCTCCGTGGTCGATCGGGAACCTTTCTACACCCACGTGATCGGCGCCCTGGAGAACGTGAAACTCCCTTCTCCCGTGGACGCCCGCGCGAAACTCACCCGCTTCCTTGGCCTCGCTTTCGTCGTCCTGGGGATCCTCGTCGCCGGCCTCGGGGCGATCCTCAGCGCCAATGTGCCTCTCCTCATCGCCGGCGGGGGCCTTGCCGTGGTGGGGGCGATCGTCGTCCTCGTCGCGCGGTCGATGCGCTTGAAGACCGCCCGCGAGCGGAGCCAGAATTACCTCAACTCCGTTGCCATGGCCCTCGCCCGAGTGGTGCACAACGACCTGGAGGAGCCCGCCCGGGAAGAACTCGCCGAACACGAGACGGTGCTCGCCGCCACCGGGCGGTAACGCCCGCCTTTCCACACACCCGTGGGCCATCCACAACCTGCGCACCCGGCTGCTCCTCGAACGGCGGACTTTGCGAGGATCGATTCTCCAATCGACTTCGCAAAGGAACAATCATGAACGGCATTCAGATGACTTTCCAGGGCAACGCCGGCGACAAACCGCAGCTCTGGGATAACGGTAACCGCCCGTTTGCCCGGGTCAACGTCGCCTCCACCCCCAGGATTCGCCAAGAGGGCGAGTGGACGGACGGCGACACCCAGTGGGTTCAGGTCAAAGCGTGGGGAAGACTCGCTGAGAACATGGCTGCCTCCATCCGCAAGGGCGATTCCCTCCTCGTCACGGGCAACTACCGGATGGAGGAGTACACGAACGACGAGGGCGTCACGTTCAAGACCGCCGTCGTACACGCGAGTTGCATCGGCTTCGACCTCCGGCGCACCCGGGCAATGGCGGTGAGCGTACGTTCCGACGACGAAGATGCGGCGTCCGCGGACAGCTCGCGTTCGGAAAACCCCACCGCGCCGTCCGCTGAATATGGCACGAGCGGATATGGCTCCCCTTCGTATTCGCCCGGCGATTCGGACGCAGGTGGGGCCGATAGTGAAACCGCGCCCGCAGAGGAAGGGGCTTCGGCCTCGGCGCCGTTTTAATTGCGCCGGGGGTGGCAGATTCCCGTTCATTGCGCTCGCAGTGATATTCCACGCCTCTCACCGCCCAGGCGCGACACTGGAGGCGAAAAGACTCTAGGCTAGGGGGTTGGTACGCAACAATCTGGCGAACGAAGGAGAGTCGTGGCCGAGTTCATCTACACGATGGTCAAGGCGCGCAAAGCGCACGGTGACAAGGTCATCCTCGATGACGTGTCGATGTCGTTCTACCCGGGGGCGAAGATCGGCATGGTCGGCCCCAATGGTGCAGGAAAGTCAACGATCCTGAAGATCATGGCCGGCCTCGACCAGCCCTCCAACGGTGAGGCGAAGCTCAGCCCCGGCTACACCGTGGGGATCCTTCAGCAAGAGCCGCCGCTGAACGAAGACAAGACCGTCCTCGGCAACATCGAAGAGGGCGTCGGCGACATCAAATCGAAGCTCGAACGCTTCAACGAGATCGGCGAACTCATGTCCGATCCGGACGCCGACTTCGACGCGCTCATGGAAGAAATGGGCAAACTCCAGGCGGAAATCGACGCCGCCGACGCGTGGGACATCGACTCCCAACTCGCCCAGGCGATGGAAGCACTCCAGTGCCCGCCCGCGGACGCTCCGGTAACGAACCTCTCCGGTGGTGAGCGCCGCCGCGTGGCACTGTGCAAGCTGCTCCTCGAGCAGCCCGACCTGCTGCTGCTCGACGAGCCGACGAACCACCTCGACGCCGAGAGCGTGCTCTGGCTCGAACAGCACCTCGCCCGGTACCCCGGCGCCGTCATCGCCATCACCCACGATAGGTACTTCCTCGACCACGTCGCGGAGTGGATCGCCGAGGTCGACCGCGGCCGCCTCTACCCCTACGAAGGCAACTACTCCACCTACCTGGAGAAGAAGGCCGAACGCCTCGAGATCCAGGGCCGTAAGGACGCAAAACTCGCCAAGCGCCTCAAGGACGAACTCGACTGGGTGCGCTCCTCCGCACGCGGGCGGCAAGCCAAATCCAAGGCCCGCCTCGCGAAGTACGAGGAAATGGCGGCCGAGGCCGAAGCGACCCGGAAGTTGGACTTCGAAGAAATTCAGATCCCGCCCGGGCCGCGGCTCGGTTCGGTCGTGCTCGAAGCCGACAACCTGCAAAAGGGCTTCGGCGATCGCACCCTCATCGACGGGCTCTCCTTCACCCTGCCCCGCAACGGGATCGTCGGGATCATCGGCCCCAACGGGGTCGGCAAGACGACGCTCTTCAAGACCATCGTCGGGCTGGAGCCACTGGACGGCGGAGAGCTGAAGATCGGTGAAACGGTCAAGATCTCCTACGTCGACCAGGGCCGGGAGAACATCGACCCCGAGAAGACCCTGTGGGAAGTCGTCTCCGACGGACTCGACTATATCGAGGTGGGCCAAGTGGAGATCCCCTCCCGCGCCTACGTCTCGCAGTTCGGCTTCAAGGGCGCGGATCAGCAGAAACCTGCCGGGGTGCTCTCCGGTGGGGAACGCAACCGCCTCAACCTTGCCCTCACCCTCAAGCAGGGCGGGAACTTGCTGCTCCTGGACGAGCCCACGAACGACCTCGACGTCGAGACCCTCGGCTCCCTGGAGAACGCGCTGCTGAACTTCCCCGGCTGCGCCGTGGTGATCTCTCACGACCGGTGGTTCCTCGACCGCGTCGCCACCCACATCCTCGCCTACGAAGGCACCGAGGAGGACCCCGCGAACTGGTACTGGTTCGAGGGCAACTTCGCCGGCTACGAGCAGAACAAGGTGGAGCGGATGGGACCCGAGGCGGCCCGCCCCAACCGGGTCACTTACCGCAAGCTCACGCGCGCCTAACGCGCCCGCGGCCCGGCGTCACCCGCGCCGGGCCTGAAGCACCCCGCGATCCCGCCCGAAGGCGGCGAATGAGGAGTCATGGCGAAGATTTCCCTGTCCATCCCCGTGCGTTGGAAGA
>JAJYRV010000005.1:0-9959 GCA_021793935.1 Actinomycetes bacterium
CCACGCCGTCGAAACCCGCGGCGCGAGCAGCCCCAGGGCGCTCCAGCAGCGGGATATCGGTGAGCAGAATTGAGCAGTTCACGGTGTATCGAGGCTGAGTCACACCTTCTCCTTCTCGTTGGCCTGTGCGCCGCGCGACTCTCGCCGCCCGCGCCACTTTCGCACTTCGGAATCTTAGTTCTGTTATATGGAATCTTAGCGACTGTGTGGCGCGGCGTCAAGCGCGCTCTTCTCGCGCGGCGCCCCCTGTACTCCGCTCGTCTCGGCCCACGGCCGCCCCGCGACCCTCGCTGGGTTGCGGCGTTCGAAGAGCTCCCCTCCCGAGGGGATCAGTGGTGGAATGAAGGCAAGGCGAGGAGGAGATATGGGAGACGAGATCAGCTCACGCACTTTCACCCGCGAACAGCGGGTGAAATATCGGCACAAGGTGCGAAGGTGCCTCGACGTCTTCGCCGAGATGCTCGCGCATCACAGATTCGAGGAGAGCGCCTCCCTCACCGGGCTGGAGATCGAGCTCAACCTCGTGAATTCCGATGGCCTGCCCGCAATGAAGAACGCACAGGTATTAGAGGCGATCGCGGATCCCGCCTTTCAAACGGAACTGGCGAAGTACAACATCGAACTCAACGTGCCCCCGGCCCCGATGCCGGGCAACGCCGTCTTCACCCTCGAGAACAACCTGCGCGCCGCCTTGGACCACGCCGATGAACGGGCGGGCTCGGGTGGCAGCGCGATCGCGATGATCGGCATCCTGCCCACGTTGCGCCCCGAACACCTCACGGGTGACTGGATGAGCGTCAACCCCCGCTATCAGGCCCTCGAAGAGGCCGTCTTCGCCGCGCGGAGGGAGGATATCGAGCTCAATATCTCCGGTCCGGAACCGCTGCAGATGTATACCTCCACCATCGCGCCGGAATCGGCGTGCACCTCGGTGCAGCTGCACCTGCAGGTCTCCCCCACCGATTTCGCTCCGGCGTGGAACGCCGCGCAGCTCCTCGTCGGCCCCCAGCTCGCGCTCGGCGCGAACTCCCCTTATCTATTCGGGCACCGGCTCTGGGCGGAGACCCGGATCGAACTGTTCCTGCAAGCCACCGACACCCGCTCCCCCGAACTGCGCAACCAAGGGGTGCGCCCGCCGGTGTTCTTCGGAGACAACTGGATCACCTCGATCTTCGATCTGTTCGAAGAGAATGTCAGCTTCTTCCCGGCGCTACTACCCGAATGCACCGATGAGGACCCGGAAGCCGAGCTCGCCGCCGGCCGCACCCCGCGGCTCCAGGAGTTGCGCTTGCACAACGGAACGATCTATCGCTGGAACCGGCCGATCTACGACGTCGTCGACGGTAAACCACACCTGCGGGTGGAGAACCGGGTGTTGCCCGCTGGGCCGACCGTTGCCGACACGATCGCCAACGCGGCGTTCTACTACGGGGCGATGGAGATGCTCGCCGCTGAGGACCGCCCGACGTGGACGAGGATGTCCTTCGCGGCCGCCGAGGAGAACTTCACCGCCGGTGCCCGCGACGGCGTCGAGGCCACCATGTATTGGCCCGGGTACGGCTCCGTGCCGTGGGACGAACTGGTCCTGCGCCACCTGCTGCCCCTCGCCGCGGAGGGGCTCACCCGCCGGAAGGTTTCCCAGGACGTCATCGATCACTACCTGCAGATCATCGAGGCGCGTTGCAAACTCCGCAGGAACGGGGCCGCGTGGCAGGTAGCGACGGTCGAGGCGCTCGAAGGGCGCGGAATGAACCGAGAGTCGGCGTTGCACAAGATGCTCGAACTCTACCTGGAGCGGATGCACTCGAACGAGCCCGTTCACACATGGGACCTGCCGGCTTGAGGTGAGGATTTTCTCGCGCGGCAGCGGCGCGGGTGCGTTGCTCAGGGAGCGATGAGCCCGTCAAGCTGATCGACCTGCACCGCGACCTCCTCCTGCGAGATCGCACCGCAATGCAGGCCGCGGCGCAGGAAGTCCGCGAGCGCGCGGGCGGTCGCCGGTTCGTCCATGATCTCCGCGGTGCCCTCGCCCAGGTAGGCGGCGAGGCGCATGTTCGCATTCTCCAGCGAGGCCCGGAAGAACGCGAAGGTCGCCGCGTACCGGCTGGGAAGCTGAGCGGGGTGCAGATCCCACCCCTGATAGAACCCGCGCTGCAGGGAACGAGTGACGAGCCGCCCGTGCAACTGCCAGGCCTCGTCCCGGCCCTCCCCGACGGGCATGATGTTGGTGGAACCGTCGCTCAAGCGCACGCCGGTACCCGCGGCGGAGGCCTGCATGACGGCTTTGGCGAAATCCGCCGATGGGTGCTCCAGCGACTGATATGCCGCCGCGATGCCCACCGATGCCGAGTAGTCGTAGGTGCCGTAGGGCATCCCGGTGATGCGGCCCTGGCCGGCGGCGATCATCGGCCCGATCGGCGAACGGCCATCGATCCCGAGGATTGCTTGCGGAGTTTCGATCTGGATCTCGAACGTGAGCCGCCCCGCGGGGAGGCCGAACTTCTCCTCCAGCCCTTCCAGGAACAGCACCATCGCTTCGATCTGAGCGACGTGGGTGACCATCGGCAGGGTGAGGATGAGGTTCTCGGGTAGCCCGTGGGGCAGAAGGTGCTCGAGAAAGAGTTCCACCGTCCGCAGCCCGCGTTCACGGGTGCGCGGTTCGAACGCCTTGAACCGAATGCCGACGAACGGCGGGGCGAGCCCGTCCGCCCCGGCCCGTCCGAGGCGGTTGGCCGCGGTGATGACGGCGGCGTCCTCGTCCTCATCGGGGTGCGCTCCGTAGCCATCCTCGAAGTCCAGGCGCAGATCCTCGATCGGTTCGGTCGCGAGTTTCGCTTCCACCTTATCGGCGATGAGCTGCGCCTCCTTCGGGTCGCGCACGAGGCCGTGCACGCCCAGTAGGTGGCTCATCCCGCCGGCCTCGTTGACCGCCTCGAGCGCGGCCTGCCCCCACTGCGCGGGGGTCTGGGGCGTGTACTTATCCCCGCGCAGGTACACCGAGTGGATCGGTTGGCGCGAGCCGTCATCCTGGGGGTAGTAGCGGGCCGCGGCCTCGTCGACGGGGCGCAGGAGTTCTTCGATCTGGTTTCGCAACGGCGAGGTGTACAGCATGCTCACGCGTCCCCCGCTCCCAGTGGCAGGCTTCCAGTGAGCGGCTGTGGCTCACCGTTGACCTCCCGTTCGGCGCGGACCACCTCGGCGACCGCGGCGGCCACCGCCTTCGACACCCCGGTGTCGAACACCGACGGCACGATGTAGGAGGGGTTACGTTTCGAGGAATCCACGACGCTCGCGATCGCAACGGCGCTCGCGCGCATGACGTCGTCGGAAATGGACGTCGCCCGCGCGTCGAGGAGCCCGCGGAACAGGCCGGGGAACGCGAGCACGTTGTTGATCTGGTTGGGGTAGTCCGAACGGCCGGTCGCGACGACGGCGGCGTGTTGGGCGGCCGCGAGCGGGTCCACCTCCGGGGTCGGGTTGGCGAGCGCGAACACGATCGCGTCGTCGGCCATCCTTTCGATGTCCTCGCCGGTGAGAATGTTTCCGGCGGAGACGCCGATGAACACGTCCGCCCCCTTCAGCCCGTCAACGAGTGCGCCTTTGAACCCGGCGGCGTTCGTGTTCTTCACGAGCCATTCGCGGTGTTCGTCGCTGTATTCACTGCCCGGGTGGATCGCGCCGTTACGGTCGAAGCCGACGACGTGGCGGGCGCCCTGGCCGAGCAGGAGGCGAATGATCGCCATTCCTGCGGCCCCGACGCCGGAGACGACGATCTTCACGTCCTCGAGTTGCTTATCCACGACCTTGAGCGCGTTGATGAGGGCGGCGAGCACGACGATCGCGGTGCCGTGCTGGTCATCGTGGAAGACCGGGATGTCGAGCTCTTCACGCAGCCGCCGTTCGATCTCGAAGCAGCGGGGAGCGGAGATGTCCTCGAGGTTGATCCCGCCGTAGGCCGGCGCGATCGCCTTGACCGTGCGGATGATCTCCTCGGTGTCGGTCGTGTCGAGCGCGACGGGCCAGGCGTCGACTCCTGCGAACTGCTTGAACAGGGCCGCCTTGCCCTCCATCACCGGCATCGCCGCGGCCGGTCCGATATCTCCCAGGCCGAGCACCGCCGTCCCGTCGGTGACCACCGCTACCGTGTTGCGCGCGATCGTGAGCCGGCGGGCGTCCTCGGGCCGGTCGGCGATCGCGAGGCACACCCGGGCCACCCCGGGGGTGTAGGCGCGCGAAAGGTCGTCGCGGTGGCGCAGGTTGACCTTGGGCGTGACCTCCAGTTTCCCGCCGAGGTGCATGAGGAAGGTCGCATCCGAGATGTGCCGGACCGTCACCCCGGCGATCTCTTCGAGGGCGCTTCGTAGGTCGCCGACGTGGGCCTCGTCCCGAGCGTTCGCCGACACGTCCACGACCATGGATTCGTCGGTGGCTTCGACGACGTCGACCGCCGTCACCGCCGCGCCCGTCTCCCCTACCGTGGAGACCAGGTCCGTCGTCGTGCGTGGCCCCACCGGAGCCTCGAGCCGAAGAGTAATAGAGTAACTAGGGCTAGGAATCGCTGCCATTGCTCATCCGTTCTGTCGCAGTGTGGAGTATGATTTTCGCTATCTGAAATAATAGCCGTAACTTTTGGTTCAGAGAAGCAACTTGCTTCAACAGTGTTGAAGCTCATTGTTTGTGGAACTATGACGAATGCGAGTCGAGATGAGCACACCAACCCGATCAGGAACGGTGCAGTCCGTTGATCGAACCATTGAACTACTCGAACTTCTGGCCGACGAAGGGGGTCAGGCGAGCCTGAGCGAACTGGCGAGCCAGACCGAGCTGCCCCTCCCCACGATCCACCGGCTGATGAGAACCCTGCTCGCCCACGGGTACGTTCGCCAGCTCCCTTCGCGAGAGTATTCGCTGGGGCCCCGGCTCATCCGGTTGGGCGAGAGCGCGGGGCGCCAGTTCGGCACGGCCGCCCAGCCGTTCTTGACCCGGCTCGCTCGTGAACTCGGGGAGAGCGCGAACCTCGCGATGATCGATCGAGATATGGCCGTCTACGTCGCCCAAGCCTCCTCCGCGCACTCGATGCGAATGTTCACCGAGGTCGGGCGCCGGGTCTTCACCCATTCCACCGGAGTCGGCAAGGCGGTGCTCTCGCAGTTGCCCGACGAGACGGTCCTGGAGATCACCAACCGGGTCGGGATGCCTGCCTCGACGGATAAGTCGATCACCACCCAAGCCGATCTGCTCAAGGAGCTCGACCAGATCCGCGAGCGGGGCTTCGCGATCGACGATGGTGAACAGGAACTCGGGGTCCGGTGCTTCGCCGTTCCCGTGCCGGATGCGCCCACGCCCACGGCCCTGTCGATCTCCGGTCCGGACGTGCGGGTCACGTACGAGTTCGGCAAAGACGCGGTACCCGTTCTCACGCAGGTGGCCCGGGAGATCTCCGAGGCCCTTCTCGACGACTAACGCCGCCCGGGCCCGGGGCGGCAAACACCGCCCCGGCCCGGTCCCGTTAGCCCTTCGCGTCGTTGATGATCCGCTCGACGTCCTCCTTCGATTGGACCTCGCCGGCATCCTGGGCTTCGACGACGGCGAGGACTTGCTCCTTCGTCACGACCGGGACCACCTCACCGTCAGCGGTGTGCAGCCTGCCGTCCTTGACGTAATCGCCATCGCGCAGGTGCTTGATCTGCTTGTAGGTGATCACGCGGCCGGTACCGGCGGCGAACACCGATGGGCTCGCGGGGGTCCCCTTCGTGAAGTGGTTGAACAGGAGGTTGAGCAGCACCGCGACGATCGCTGCGGAGGAGATCCCGGAGCCGAAGATGATCTGGACGGCGGTGGGGAACCCGCTGTAGAACTCGGGTTCCACCTCGGGCAGGATCCCGAACGCGATCCCCGTGGCAACGATGATGAGGTTCATGTTGCCGTCGTATTTCACGGAGCTCAGGGTGCGGATCCCCGCTGCGGCGACCGAGCCGAACAGCACGATGCCCGCGCCGCCGAGGACGGGCGGTGGGATGACCGCGACGACTCCCCCAACGACGGGGAGCAGCCCGAGCAACACGAGGATGACGCCCCCGGCGGTGACGACGAACCGGGAGCGGACACCGGTGATCGCAACGAGCCCGACGTTCTGGGCGAACGCGGACTGGGTGAAGGAGTTGAATACCGGGGCGACGGCGGAAGAGATCATGTCCGCCCGGAGGCCGTCGGCGATCCGGCGCGGGGTCACGTCGGTGTCGACGATCTCGGCGACGGCGATGATGTCAGCGGTCGTTTCGGTCATGATGACCAGGACGACGACGAGCATCGAGACGATCGCGCCCACTTGGAACGTCGGGGTGCCGAATGCGAACGGGGTGGGGAAGGCGACGATGCCGCCCTCGGCCACTCCGGAGAAGTCCACCTTGCCCATGATGGCTGCGATGACCGTGCCGATGACGATGGCAAGCAGGATCGACAGCCGCGAGATCGTCGCGACTCCCACCTTCGAAAGGGCGAGGACGATGACGAGGGTCACCGCGGCGAGCACGATGTTCTCCACGCTGCCGTAGCCCTCCGAGCCCGCCCCTCCCATCGCCCACCCTGCGGCGACGGGCATGAGCGAGAGGCCGATCGTGGTGATCACTACCCCGGTGACGACGGGCGGGAAGAATTTGACGATCTTCGCGAAGAATGGGGCGATGATCAGCCCGATCACGGAGGCGGCGATCACCGCGCCGAACACGGCTTGGAGTTTCGCCTCTGAACTCGCGCCCTCGAGGTCGCCGGTGTTCATGATCGCGAGCATGGTCGCGACGCCGGCGAAGGACACCCCTTGCACCAGGGGAAGTTGGGAACCGAAGAACGGCACGCCCAGCGATTGCAGGACGGTCGCGAGGCCACCGATGAAGAGCCCCGAGGCGACGAGGAGTCCGATGGCGGTGGGATCGAGGCCTGCCGCTTGCCCGATGATGAGCGGAACCGCGATGATCCCGCCGTACATCGTGAGCACGTGCTGCAAACCGTAGGTAATACTCGCCCCGATTCCGAGGCGTTCATCTTCTGGCCGAGTGGCCGGGGTTATGGCGGTCATGATCTCTCCGTTGAGACGAGCGCGGTGCGCAGGTTTCGCGCACCGCGCCTCTGGGTTATTACTTTTGGTGTTTATGTGAAGGAGGGAACGGTGTTCCAGGCGGCGGGGTTCGGCGTGGTCCCCTTGCGCACGACCTCGCTGGTGATGTCCCCGTAGGGGCGGTCGGCGGCGTAGAACACGACGTTTGGGTTGTCCTGGCCGAAGCGGGAGAGGTCCTCCACGAAGTGGTGGTTGTTCGGGCACTGCATCCGGATCGTGTTGATCTCGGGCACTTCGTCGATGATGCGCGAGGAGATCGCCCACATCGTCTGCTGCAGGGCCTTGGAGAACTGCTCGGCGAACACCTCCAGGGTCACCTGGCGGACCTTGGCGAACACGGCGTCGAAATCGACCTCGGTGGTGTTGTACTCCCACCAGGCCGAGACGTCGGTGGACATGATCCGGTCGGTCGTCTCGGGCAGCGTGGTGTGCTTGCACTTGGGGTACCCCACGAACGCGGAGCCCGATGACTTGAGAACGGTGAGTTCCTTGAGCCCGGAGACGATCGTGAAGTCGTCCTCGACGGCCTGCACCACGGTGTAGCGCTCCTCCTTGCCCTTGCGCACGAAGGAGAAGTCGTGGGGGCCGTTGCCGGTGACGATGCGCTCCCATTCCACCGCCATGACCTCCCAGCGCCCGCCCTTGACAATCTCGGAGTAGTTCTCGCGCATGTAGCGGCCGAACTTCAGACCGAATTCCTCGGGGGCACCCATGCCGTCGCGGGCGAGGGAGAAGGTGAGGTTCTTCTGGGTGTCGGTGGCGATACAGGTGGCGTTGTCCCCGTGAGTGTAGATGCGGTCGAGGTCCCCGCGGATCGCGGAGCTAACCGTGTAGTCGCGAAGGTGATGGACCGACCCCTCGCGTTCTACGGTGACGACGTGGACCTCGCCTTTTCCGTGGGAGGCGCGGTACATCTGCGCGTGCTCGCTGGGGAGCTCCTTGGGAGTTACGTCAACTTCAGTCATGAGGGTATTCCTTTCTAGCTTCCTCGGTAGGTGGAAAATGCGAATGGGCTGAGCAGGATCGGCACGTGGTAGTGCTTCTCGCTGGCATCGATCACGAAGGTGATCGTGACCTCCGGGTAGAAGGTCGGCGTGTTCGTCTTAGCGAAGTAGCCACCGGTGTCGAAGGTGATCCGGTAGGTACCGCTGGGCAGAGTCTCCGGGCCGAGATCACCGATCCGGCCGTCGTCGTTGGTCGTTCCACTCGCGACGTGGGACCACTCGGCGTCCAAGCGTTCGAGCACGACGTCGATTCCCGCCGCAGGGCGACCGGCGACGGAGTCGAGCACGTGGGTGGTAATGAAGGAAACCATTTAGGAGACCATTCCTTTCAGCCGCAGTGCGGCGATCTGCCGGAGCTGGTCGGCGGCAATCAGGCGTTCCTGCTCCGGAGTATTGTTCATCCGCTCCTCGAGGGACTGGAGGATCTCCTCAGCGCTCCGCCCAGCGGCGCGAATGAGGAACACGAAGCCGAATTTCTCTTCGTAAGCGGCGTTGCCAGCATCGAGGCGACGCTGGATGTCATCATCGATCCCGAGCCGGGCCTGCTCGGCTCGGCTCATCTTCGCGTCGGCGTCCTCGCCCTTGGCGCGTTCACCGATCCGCGGATGGCGCTTGAGCGCCGAGTCGATCTCTGCGTGCGTCCACGGATTCGCGCACTCCTCGGTCGCCGCCGTCAGCGCGTCGACCGATGTGTACGGCCTGGCCGAGGCGATCTCGTCGGCCCAGCGCTCCACGTGCGCGCAGGACAGCAGGATCTGGACCGCCTCTGAATGCTCGAGGTTGTTGAATTCCGACAGCTCCATTGCTCACCTTTCCGATTTCGCGCGCCCGGGTGGACGCGTCTGACGCCCCCTGAACGTGCTACACCGGTGAACCGGAGAGTTTCCGACAGGTGGAAAACTATTTCTACTATGTAGACTTTATGGGTAATCTTTGCTGCTGTCAAGCGGCACGGGAACGCACGCCCGGCTGCGTGAGAATCTACCGCACGCGCACCTACGGCGGCAGAGGCGGGCATACACAAAGCGGGACCCAGCGCGTGCCGGGTCCCGCGTGCGCAGAAGCGCTCTAGCCTACGAGCTCCTCGCGGAGCCGGGCGACGTGCCCCTCGGCAGCCACGTTGTATTGCGCGAGGGTGATCGCTCCATCGGGGTTGACCACGAAGGTCGAGCGCAGCACCCCTTCGAAGGTGTTGCCGTTGATCGTCTTCTCGCCCCAGCTCCCCCACGCGCGGGCGACCTGCGCGCCGTCGTCGGAGAGGAGTGGGAACGTGAGCTGCTCATCGGCGGCGAACTTCTCAAGGTCCGCGAGCGGGTCGGCGGAGATCCCCACGACCGTGTATCCCGCCCCGACGAGCGAGGCGAGGTTGTCGCGAAAGTCGCAGGCCTCGGTGGTGCACCCCGGGGTCGCGGCCTTGGGGTAGAAGTAGACGATGACGCCCTTGTCCGCCTGCGCGCGAAGTTCGGCGAGCGCGACCTCCTTGCCCTCGTGCGAGGGCAGCGTGAAGTCGGGGGCGGGTTGGCCAGTGTGCAGTTGGGCCATCAGTTCATCCTCTCGTAGGCGGGCAGGGTGAGGAAGTCGACGTACTCATCCGCGATAGCGACGTCGAGGAACGTCGCCTTGGCGTCCTCGTAGTCCGCCTGGTCGCCCGGCAGTTTCGCAACCTCCTCATCCGCGATCTTCCGCACGAGCTCCGCGGTGACGACTTCGCCGGTGTCGGCGAGAGTGATCTCGTTGTGGAGCCACTGCCAGATCTGGGAGCGAGAAATCTCTGCCGTCGCGGCGTCCTCCATGAGGTTGAAGATCGCGACGGCGCCGAGCCCGGCGAGCCATGCGCGCAG
>JAJYRV010000005.1:9969-27345 GCA_021793935.1 Actinomycetes bacterium
ACTGGATCGCCACGGAGACGTTGTTGCGCAGCCCCTCTTCGGTGATCTCACCGGGGGTGGCGGCGACGTTGAGCAGGTCCGCGGCGCCGACCTGGACGTCCTCGCGCGTGTTGTCGATCTGGTTGGGCTTCTCACCCAGGACGTCGGTGAAGACCTCCTTGCACAGTTCGACCATGCCGGGGTGGGCGACCCAGGAGCCGTCGAAGCCGTCGCCGGCCTCGCGGGTCTTATCGGCGCGCACCTTCTCGAAGGCGACCTTGTTGACCTCTTCATCGCGGCTGGGGATGAACGCCGCCATGCCTCCGATCGCGTGCGCCCCACGCTTGTGGCAGGTGCGCACGAGGAGTTCGGTGTAGGCCCGCATGAAGGGAACGGTCATCGTGATCGCGTTGCGGTCCGGGAGGAGGAACTCCTTGCCGCGGGTGCGGAAGTTCTTGATCACGGAGAATAGGTAGTCCCAGCGGCCCGCGTTCAGGCCCGCGGAGTGCTCGCGCAGTTCGTACAGGATCTCTTCCATCTGGAACGCGGCCGGGATGGTTTCGATGAGGACGGTCGCCCGGATGGTCCCGCGGTCGAAGCCGAGGTGGTCGGAGGCGATATTGAAGGCGTCGTTCCACATCCGCGCCTCGAGGTGGTGCTCCATCTTCGGCAGATAGAAGTACGGCCCCTGGCCCTTCTCGATCTGGCGCACGCCGGCGGTGGCGACGTAGAGCGCGAAGTCGACGAGCGAGCCCGAGGTGACCTCGCCGTCGACGAGGATGTGCTTCTCGGGCAGGTGCCACCCGCGGGGGCGCACGACGATCGTCGCGAGCTCCTCATCGGCCTTGAGCGCGTAGTGTTTGCCGTTGTCGTGGGTGAAGTCAATGGTTCGGTTGATCGCGTGCAGGAGGTTGAGCTGCCCGCCGATGACGGCGTCCCAGTGCGGCGTGTTCGCGTCTTCCTGGTCGGCGAGCCAGACCTTCGCACCCGCGTTGAGTGCGTTGATGGTCATCCGGCGGTCCGTGGGGCCGGTGATCTCCACCCGGCGATCCTCCAACCCGGGCGCGGGCGGGGCGACCCGCCAGGAGTCGTCGGTGCGGATGTGTTCGGTCTCGGGGAGGAAGTCCAGGGTGCCTCCGGCGGCGAGCTCGGCCTCACGAGCGCTCCGTGCGGCAAGCGCCTCCTGACGGCGACCTTCGAGGGCCCGGTGGAGCTTAACGATGAGCTCAAGAGCGCGATCATTGACTACTTCTTCCGCGCCTTCGGGCAGGTCAGCGGTGATCTCGATGCCGCTCACAGTCATGAGTGTCACGTCCAATCTTAGTAATTTCACATACCGAAATTGATCTTCCCTATTACGGTATCATTCTCTCGATCTCAAGAGAACCCTTCCGGTAGGTGAAATTGGCCGCAAACCTCGCTGCAGACGCGAAAACGGGGGCCCGCAGGCCCCCGTTCTTGTTGAAGCTGCTCTAACCGCTGACGCGCTCGAGGATGAGCTCGCGCACGCGGCCCGCGTCGGCTTGGCCGCGGGTTGCTTTCATCACCGCGCCGATGACCGCGCCGATCGGGCGCATGTCGCCTTCCTTGATCTTTTCGGCGATGTCGGGCTGTTCGGCGAGGGTTGCGTCGATGACCTCCAGCAACGGGCCGTCGTCGGAGACGATTTCCAGCCCGCGGGCCGAGACGACCTGTTCCGGGCTCCCTTCACCTGCGAGCACCCCTTCGAGTACCTGCCGAGCGAGCTTGTCGTTGATCCGGCCGGAATCGATGAGGCCTTGCAGCTCCACGATCGTGCCCGCGCTCGTGAGGGAGGAGAGCTCCACGCCCTGGTCGTTGGCCACGCGCAGCAGCTCCCCCATCCACCATTTGCGGGCCGCGGCCGCGGTGGTCCCGGCAGCAATGGTCTCCTCGATGACGTCGAGGGCGTCGGCGTTGATGACGTCGCGCATCTCCAGGTCGGAGTAGCCCCACTCCTGTTGCAGGCGGCGCCGGCGCGCGGCGGGCATCTCCGGCAGGGTGGCCCGCAGCTCCTCGACCCACGCCCGGTCCGGGGTGAGTGGCACGAGATCCGGTTCGGGGAAGTAGCGGTAGTCCTCCGCGTCAGACTTCGGCCGCCCGGATGAGGTGGAGGCGGTGTCGTCGTGGTAGTGGCGGGTTTCCTGCAGCACGGTTTCACCCGCGTCGAGCACTCCAGCCTGGCGGGAGATCTCGTAGCGCACGGCCCGTTCGATCGATCGGAAGGAGTTGACGTTCTTCGTCTCCGTGCGCGTGCCCAGCGGGTCCTGCGGGGTCGGCCGCAACGAGAGGTTGATGTCGGCCCGCACGTTGCCGCGTTCCATCCGCGCCTGGGAAACCCCGATCGCCCGGAAGATGTCACGCAGGGTCTTCACGTACGCCCGCGCCACCTCCGGCGCCCGCTCCCCCACCCCGGTGATAGGTCGGGTGACGATCTCCACCAGCGGGATTCCCGCCCGGTTGTAATCCACGAGCGAATAGGTCGCCCCGTGGATGCGCCCGGCCGTGCCACCGACGTGGACGTTCTTGCCCGCGTCTTCCTCAATGTGGGCGCGTTCGATCTCGACCCGGACGACTTCACCATCGTCAAGTTCCACGTCCACGTGCCCGTCGAAGGCAATGGGTTCGTCGGATTGCGAGGTCTGGAAGTTCTTCGGGATATCGGGGTAGAAGTAGTTCTTCCGCGCGAAGCGCGAGTACTCCGCGATCTCGCAGTTGAGCGCGAGCCCGATGAGGATCGCGTACTCCACCGCCTTCTTGTTCACCACGGGTAACGAGCCGGGCAGACCGAGCGTGGTCGGGGTGATCGCGACGTTGGGTTCGCCGTCCACGTGGGCGGGGGCGTCGTCGAAAATCTTCGTCTTCGTACCGAGCTCCACGTGCACCTCGATCCCGAGAACCGGATCGTAACGTTTGATCGCGTCGTCAAAGTCAACTGCGGTCATTTCGCCTCCTTGAGGTCAGGCGCGGATTCACAGATCGGGCCGCCACCGGCATTGATTCGCGCTTCAATCGCGGCGGCGAAGGAGTACATCCGGGCGTCTTCCCGGGCCGGCGCAATGACCTGCAGGCCGACCGGCAGCCCCTCGGCGATTCCGCTGGGCAGGGAGAGCGCGGGGAGCCCGGCGAGGTTGACCGGGATCGTCGCGAAGTCGCCGCGGTACATCGCGAGCGGATCGTCCACGCGCTCACCGAGCTTGAACGCCGTCGTCGCCGCCGTCGGGGAGACGAGCACGTCGACGTTTGCGAAGGCGTCAGCGAAATCGCGCTGCACGAGGGTGCGCACGCGCTGGGCGTTGCCGTAGTACGCGTCGTAGAACCCAGCCGAGAGGACGTAGGTGCCGAGCATGATCCGGCGCTTGACTTCCGGGCCGAACCCAGCCCCGCGGGTGGCCGCCATGACGCGTTCGGCAGTGACCGGGCCTTCCGCCGGCGACACTCGGAGCCCGTAGCGCATTCCGTCCAACCGGGCGAGGTTGGAGGAGGCCTCCGCGGACATGATGATGTAGTAGGCCCCGAGCGCCGCATCGAAGGACGGGCAGTCAATCTCGACGATCTCCGCACCCGCCTCGGTGAGCAGGTCGAGGTTCGCTTGGAACGTCTCGTTCACGCCGGGGCCGTAACCCGGGCCCTCGAGTTGCTTGATGATCCCGACCTTGGTGCCGTGCAGGTCCCGCTGGGCCCCGGCACGGGCCGCCTCGGCGTTCGAGGGCAGCTCCTCGGGCAGGGAGGTGGAATCGCGGACGTCGTGGCCGCCGATCACGTCGTGCAGGAGCGCTGCGTCGAGCACCGTGCGGGCCGCCGGGCCCACCTGGTCGAGGCTCGAGGCGAGCGCGATGAGCCCGTACCGGGAGACGCCGCCGTAGGTCGGTTTCACCCCGACGGTGCCGGTGAGCGCGGCGGGCTCGCGGATCGAGCCGCCGGTGTCGGAGCCGAGCGCGAGCGGCGCGGAGAACGCGGCGAGCGTGGCCGAGGATCCTCCCCCCGAGCCGCCCGGGGTGCGCTCGAGATCCCACGGGTTCCGCGTGGGCCCGAAGGCGGAGAACTCCGTTGAGGAGCCCATCGCGAATTCGTCGAGGTTCGTCTTGCCGAGGATCGGGAGCCCGGCCGCGCGCAGGCGCTCCACGACGGTCGCGTCGTAGGGCGGCACCCAGTTCTCGAGCATCTTCGAGGCAGCGGTGGTCACCTGGTCCTTCGTGACGATCGAGTCCTTCAGGGCGATCGGCACGCCGGCTAGCTCCGGCAACGAATTACCCTCGCGGCGGCGCTCGTCCACGGATCTGGCGGCCTCGAGCGCCTCGTCGGTGTTCACGTGCAGGTACGCGTTGACCTGCGAGTCGGTCGCCTCGATCGCATCGAGGTGCGCCTGGGTCACTTCAACGCTGCTCACTTCGCCGGCGGCGAGCGCGGCGGCGAGGTCGGCGGCGGTTTTCCGGGTGAGGTCACTCATGCGTCTTCTCCCAAGATCTGGGGGACGGCGAACCGCCCGTCTTCGGCCTCGGGCGCGGCGGCGAGGACGACGTCGGTCGGCAGTGTCTCGCCGGGCACGTCCTCACGGAACACGTTGGACAGCGGCAGCGGGTGGCTGGTCGCGGGGGTGTCCTCAGAGACGGCGCTGGAGACTACTTCGACGGCGTCGATGATGACGTCGAGTTCGCCTGCGAACTTTTCAACTTCTTCCTCGGTGAGGTCGATGAGCGCGAGTTTCGCGATCCGGGCGACCTCCTCAGGGTTCATTTTCGGCATGATCCTCAGTCTATCTGTGGGGCGGGAAGTGGGTCGGCAACCGCCGCGTGCAGTTGGAGCAACGGAACGGTGCGTTCGGCCGGTCCGCGCCCGAAACCGCATTCCGTGGCCACGCCGAATTCGGTGATCCCGGCGCGTTTTGCCGCATCGATCCGGGCGTGAGCGCCGTCGGCGCCGTCCTGGTGGTGGATAAGCCCGAGGTACAGCTCCTGGTAGGCATCCGCCAACTCGCCCAGCGGCGCGAAGTATTCCCGGTCGTCCCGATCGATCGGAACCGGAAGGTGCAGCCAGTTCAGCGGCCGGGTCACGTCCGCGGCGATCGCGTTCGCCACCGTCGTGAGGTTCGCGGTGTCGAGGGGTTCGACGAAGTGCTTCTCCCCCACGTCGCCATAACACAGGTGCACACCGACCTCGATATCCGCCGGCACCGCCTCGATGACCGCAACGGCGCGCGTGACCAAGCCGTCAAGGAGCGGCTCGAACCACGCGTGGGAGGGAATCGCCACCTCCCGCCCCGCGGCGGTCTCGATGTAGGAGAATTCGACCGCGAGGTCGAACTGGATCGCGAGCTCGGCGGCGGGGATCTGGGAGGTGATCTCGTTGATCTCGTCGACGAGCGCGGAGGTGTAGGCCCGCTCCACCAGGGGCCGGGCGTCGGGGTGAACGAACGTCGACAACGGTGCGAGCGGCGTCGGGAGGCTCACCTGGAAACGGGTTCCCTCGCGGATCACCCCTTCTTCGCGAAGCCGCGTGAATTCCTCGTAGGAGTTCAACGCTGCTTCGGCGTAACCGAGTTCGGGAAATTCGATCTCCTCGTGGGGCACCGTGCCGTCGGGCGCGAACGGGCGAATGTCGAAGCCCGCCATGATGACCGGCTCCTCGCCCACTCGCGCGAGGCCGGGGGTGTCATCGAACACTTCCCCTTGGAACAAGATCCAGTGGAATCGCTTACCTACTTCGCCATCCGGGATCCGGCGCACGTGCCCACCCAGATGAGTGGACACAGTACGGAACGTCTCCTCAGCGGAATCAGTGGTTACTGATCCCACCAGATGGGCGCCTCGAATGCTGCTTTGTTCAATACTCACCGCTCAAGAGTAATACCCGGCGCGGGGCAATAAGCTACTTCCATGGGCAGTTTTGATGAACAACCGCGCACGGAACCGGAATCCGAGGTCGCTTCTCCCCCACCGCTGGTGGCCTTCGCGCACCGGCACCGCCTCCTCATCGGGGTGGTCGTCGCCGCGGTGATGGTCGGCGTTTTCGCGTGGGCCATCCTCGCCCTCCCCGAAGCCACGGCACCCGGACTTTTTGGCGTGATTCAGCGGTACTCGTTCCCGGTGATGTGTGTGCTCATCGCTGCCGTGGGCCTCACGTGGGGCCTCAAAGTCAAGCCGGTCTGGACGAACCTCGCGGCGTACGCGGCGATCGGAACCTACCTGGTGTATCTCATCGTCGGGTGGGTGTACGAGAACTTCCTCACGTAACCGCTCGAGCAGCGCCGTCGACAATGACATTACGGTTAGTATTTTCGGGATTTCCAACCCTAAGAGCATTGTCGAGCAACCCTAATATCATTCTCGGGCCGGACTCGGGCGGTTCTGGCCCGTGCGTGTGGCCCGTGCGTCTAACCCGTGCGCAGGCGGGCGCGGCGGAAACGGATCACTTGCCCGGGTGCGGCGTGGGCGAGGGCATCAACAGCTGCAGGGGCGAGGACGCCCACGACCGGATAGCCGCCGGTCGTCGGGTGATCGGGGCCGAAGATGAGCGGTTCCCCGCTGGGCGGGATCTGGATCGCGCCACGAACAATTCCTTCCGACGGCAGTTCCTCCTGCCGAGTGCGCACGATTCGCGGGCCGCGTAGGCGCACCCCGATGCGGTCCGCCAGGTCGCTCACCCGGTACTCGTTGTCAAAAAGCGCATCGAGGTTATCCACCCAGTTCGCCCGCGGGCCGGGGTACACCGACGCAACGAGCAGCGCCGCGGGGGCACCGGTCAGCGGGGATGAAGCGCGGTCGGGGTTAATGGTTCGCAGCGGGCGCCGCTCTGTTCCGATGGCGAGCGCGTCCCCTTCTTGCAGCGGAGGCGGCCCGAGCCCCGAGAGCGTGTCGTGGGAGGCCGAGCCGAGTACCCGGGGCACTTCGAAGCCGCCCCGCACGGCGATGTAGGTGCGGATGCCGCGTGGCCGCAGGCTGATCTCTTCACCCGCGGCGACGGCGATGACCAGCGTCCCATCCGCGCTCCGCTGCTGCTCACCGCCCGTGACTGCCGCGGGGGCACCCGCGAGCGCGAGGATGGCGCTCCGGTGGGCAAGAAGGCGGCACGTGCCGATCACTTCGAGGGCCGGCGCGCCGGCCGCATTCCCGAGGGCGAGGTTGGCGCGCGCGAGCGCGCTGCGGTTCGCGGCGCCCGACGGGCTCACCCCGAGGTCGGCGTACCCGCTCCGGCCGAGGTCTTCGAACAGCGCCAGTCCGCCCAGTTGCGTGAGGGTGAGGCTCATCGCGGCTCGAACCTCACGATCGCCCCGGGGCGTAGGAGCGCCGGGGGCTCGGCGTCGGCGTCAAAAAGTTCCATGTCGGTGCGGCCGAGCAGGAGCCACCCCCCGGGCGAGGAACGGGGATACACCGCTGCGTACTCCCCCGCGATCGCGACCGACCCGGCGGGAACCGAGGCCCGCGGTGAGTCGAGCCGCGGGAGGTGGAGGGCTTCGTTGAGCCCGCTCAAGTACCCGAAGCCGGGGGCGAAGCCCATGAATGCCACCCGGTACTCGGGGCGGGAATGGCGTTCGATGACATCCTCGATCGTCATCGCGGCGCGCTCGGCAATGAGGGGGAGATCCTCCCCGTCATAGCGGACGGGGATCACCACGCGCTGCGGGTCGGGGTTCGCATCCTCGGCCGCTTCCGACCACGCCGTGCGCACCGCTGCCGTGAAATGCGCCATTGCCTCAACCTCGGAGAAGTCCGAGGCTGAGAAGGTGAGGAGCACCGTGGCAGCACCGGGGACGGCATCGACGACTCCGGGAAGGTCTCGCAGGTGTTCCGCGAGCACTACGGGGTTTCGCCCCGGGGTGTCGACGAGCAGCGCCCCCGGGCCGTAGGGGACGATGACCGGTTGCCTCGTCACGGCTCGCTCCACGCGCGGATGTCTACCTTCGCCCGGGCGAGGCCTGCGCGAATAGAGCGGGCGAGCTCGATCGCCCCGGGGGTATCCCCGTGCACGCAGATCGAGCGAACGGTCATCGGCAGCTGCGCTCCGGAGTGGGTGCGCACCCTGCCGCGGGCGAGTTCGAGCGCTTGGGCGAGCGCGTCCTCGGGCCGGGAAACCACCGCGCCGGGCCGCTGGCGCGGGAGGAGGAACCCCTCGTCGTCGTACCCGCGGTCGGCGAAGCCTTCGCCGTAGATCCTCACGCCTCTCGCCTCCGCGAGCGCACTCACCGCTCGCTGGTGGGCCTGTGGGGCGAGGAGCAGCGGAAGGGAATGCTCCGCGGCGGCGGCCACGAGCGCGCCGGCGTGTTCGTCGTCGTCCAACACCGCGTGGTACAGCGCCCCGTGCGGTTTGAGATACCGCACCTGCGTGCCCTCTTCGCCGGCGATCGCCGCGAGCGCGGCGATTTGTTCACCGAGCGAGTCCCGCAACGCCGCGCTCGGGATGGTCATTCTGCGCCGGCCGAACTCCTCTCGATCGGGGTAGCTCGGGTGCGCTCCGATGGCGACCCGGCGGGAACTGGCCCGCGCGACGGTGCGCTGCATCGTGCCGCGGTCGCCTGCGTGGCCGCCGCAGGCGACGTTGACGCTCGTGACGATTCCGAGCAGGTCATCATCGCCGCTCATCCCCTCCCCGAGGTCGGCGTTGAGGTCGATCATCCCGGATCGCTTTCCTCTCCCGCGAGATCGGCAACCGCCTCCGGTCCGCCGCCGAGCAGGCGATGGAAACCCTCTTCATCGAGGATGGGGCGGCCAAGTTCGCGTGCACGGTCTTCCTTGGAACCGGCTCCGGGCCCGACGACGACGAAGTCGGTCTTCTTTGAGACCGACCCCGTCGCCTTGCCTCCGCGGGTGATGATCGCTTCCTTCGCCCCGTCGCGGGTGAAGTCTTCGAGCGAGCCGGTCACGACGATGGTGAGGCCCTCGAGCGTTCGCGGGATCGATTCGTCGACCTCATCGGCCATCCGGACCCCGGCGGCGCGCCATTTCTCGATGATCCCGCGGTGCCAATCCTCGGCGAACCATTCGGTGATCGCCGCCGCGATGGTTGGACCGACACCGCTGACGTCGGCCAGTTCCTCCGTGGAGGCAGCGGCGATCTTATCCAGCGAGGAGAAATGCCCTGCCAACGCCCGCGCGGCCGTCGGCCCGACGTGCCGGATCGAAAGCGCCACGAGGATGCGCCACAGTGGCTGGGCTTTTGCCTTCTGGAGCTCCTCGATGAGGTTGGTCGTAGTTTTTCGGGGAGCCCCGCCCTGGGTGAAGAAGTATGGGATCTGCTCCCATTCCCCCGTGAGCTCGCCCTTGACCCGCTTCTCGCGCCATACCTTCACACCCTCAAGGTCTTCGAGAGTGAGGTCGAACAGGTCTCCCTCGTCGACGAGCACCGGGGTCTGGTACTCCCCCGCCGCCGAATCGGGGCGGCCGTGCTCGGGATCGGTGAGCGCGATCGCTGCCTCCCACCCGAGCGCGTCGATGTCGAGCCCCGATCGGGAGGCGAGGGCGAATACCCGCTCCCGGAGCTGCGCGGGGCACGAGCGCTGGTTGGGGCACCGGATGTCGACGTCGCCCTCCTTCGCCGGGGCGAGCGGCGTGCCGCAGGCGGGGCACGCCGTGGGCATGAGGAACTCGCGTTCGTCTCCGGTTCGCTCCGCCTCGACCGGGCCGAGGATCTCGGGGATGACATCGCCGGCCTTGCGGATGATCACGGTGTCCCCGATGAGCACGCCCTTGCGGCGGACCTCGTTGGCGTTGTGCAGCGTGGCCATTTCCACGGTAGAACCGGCGACAAGCACGGGCTCCATCACCCCATAAGGCGTCACCCGGCCGGTGCGGCCCACGTTGACCCGGATGTCCAGGAGCTTCGTCGTCACCTCTTCCGGGGGGTACTTGTAGGCGATCGCCCAACGGGGTGCCCGCGAGGTGGTGCCGAGTTGGCGTTGGGAGGAGACGTCGTCGACCTTGATGACGAACCCGTCGATCTCGTGTTCGTAATCGTGGCGGCTCTCCTCCACCTCGGCGATGTGGGTGATGATCGCGTCGATGTCGTAGAACACCTCGTTGTGGGGCGATACCGGCACGCCCCACTCGCGCAGGTAGTCGTACTCTTCGCTCTGGCGGCGTAGTTGCGGCCCGCCTTCCCACACGATCGCTCCGAAGCCGTGCGCGTATAGCCGCAACTTCCGCTGAGCAGTGATCCGGGGATCCTTCTGGCGCAGCGAACCGGCCGCGGTGTTCCGCGGGTTCGCGAAGGGTTGTTTGCCTTCTTCGCGCAGTTGGGCGTTAAATTCCTCGAACGCGTCGACCGGATAGAACGCTTCTGCGCGGATTTCCAACACCTGGGGATGGCCCGAGCCCTGAAGCTGGATCGGAACCGTTGCGATGGTGCGCACGTTGTAGGTGACGTCCTCGCCGGTCGTGCCGTCCCCGCGGGTGAGCGCGCGCGTGAGGACGCCGTTTTCGTACACGAGCGAGACGGCCAGGCCGTCAATCTTGAGTTCCCCGAGCAGCGGGATCTCACCGGAGATTTCCTTGCGCACCCGCTCGTGCCACGCGCGTAATCCCTCGAGGTCGAACACGTTATCGAGTGAGAGCATCGGCTGGATATGGTCGACGGTTTCGAAGTCGGTGGTGAACGCGCCGCCTACCTGCTGCGTCGGCGAGTCGGGTGTGCGCAGTTCCGGGTGAGCCTCTTCCAGATCAGTGAGTTCGCGCAGCATCGCATCGAAATCCGCGTCGGGAATCGTGGGTTGGCCGATGTAGTAGGCGAACTGGTGGGCGCGGATCTCTCGGGCTAGTCGATCAGCCCTTGCTGCGGGGGATTCTTCACTCACGCTTCTATTGTTTCACCCTTCCGCAAGCTCCCCACCTCAGGACTCCGCCGGCTCCTCCGATGGGGTCGAGGTGGGGTCTGACGTCGAGGGTGACGACGGCGATCTATCTGGAGTTTCCGACGGCGTCTCATCGGGCGATTCCGTCGGGGACTCCGATTCGCTGCCTTCCTCGTCCTCGTCGTTGTCCTCGTTCGCTTCCTTCACCGGGGTTGGTTCTTCGCAGGCGAGCACGCCTATGGACGCCTCGCTATCGCAGCTCGCATGCACCCACTCTTCGCCGGCGTGGGTCCGATCGATGAAGTATTCGGAGCCTTCCGGCCCAACCCGGATGAACCAGACGTGGACGCTATCGTCCTCGGTTTGCACAGCAATAGCGCTTTCTTTGCCGCTATTGGTTTTCCCGCCATCAAGACAGTCTGCTACGTCCGGGCTGATGAGATCAGCGCCTGCCTGACTAGCGAAGTCTCCGCAACTGGGGAAATGCTCGCGCTCGGCGAACTTCTCTGGTCCCTGGTCATTGCGAGAGGAGTAGATGTACTCCTGCCAGTTAGGGAATGTGTAACGTTCCGGGCCGGGAGTCTCCTGTTCATCGGTGTTTCCCTCCGATGGCTCTTCCGTCTCCGGAGAAGAACTGCCCTCGCTGGGTTCCGGCTCGCTCGGTTCTTCCTCCCCTCCGCCGCTGGGAGTCGCGGTCGGTGCGGGCGCGGGCGGCCACCATCCCGATTGGTCGTCGGGGGCAGCAGACTCAGCTTCTGGAGAAGTCTCAGACGGATCAGGGGTATCCGAGGGCGGGTCTTCAGTGCCGGAGGCTCCTTCACCTTCGGGGTCGTTGGCGTCGTTCGTGGCGCCCGCCCCGGGATCGTCGAGCACGATGGTTTTGCCAGCGCAACCACTCACCCCGACTAACACAACGAGGAGAGTAACCCCAAGAACGATTCGTAGGCGCATTATGTCGCTAGCACCGGAAGCATTGGAGCGATGTTCTCACCGACTCGGTCCGTCGCGGAGATCGACCCTTGCCCAAGGACCCGGCTCCCCTGGTACACCACGAGGGATTGCCCCGTGGCAACTCCGCGGACGGGTTCGGCGAGCCGAGCAATGATCTCGCCATCCACCACGGTGACCCGGGCGGGAATCTCTCGACCGTGAGCGCGGATCTGCACGCCGAGGTCTTCTGCCTCGGCGGGGTCGACGTCGTCGGCGAGCCAGACGACCTCGTTCGCGGTGAGTTCGTCCACCGACAGCAGCGCCGCGGGGCCGACGATGACCCGGTTCGTCTCCGGTTCCGTTGCGAGCACGTAGCGGGGCTTGCCGTCTTCGGCGGGCCGCTCGATTCCCAGCCCCTTGCGCTGGCCGACGGTGTATCCGTACGACCCTTCGTGGGATCCGAGAACATTGCCGTCGACGTCGATGATCTCGCCCGGTTTCGAACCGAGCCGCTCCCGCAGAAAGCCGCGGGTATCCCCATCGGCGACGAAACAGATGTCGTAGGAGTCCGGCTTGGCGGAAATGCTCAGCCCACGGGCCGCGGCCTCAGCGCGGACGTCGTCCTTGGAAGCGACGTCCCCGAGTGGGAAGATCGAGCGCTCGAGCCGGTCATATCCCATGACGGCGAGCACGTAGCTCTGGTCTTTCGCCGCATCCGCCGCGCGGTGCAGCTCCAAGCGTTCCTCATCGCGCACGATGTTCGCGTAGTGGCCGGTGACGACGGCGTCGAACCCCAGGGCGATGCCGCGGTCCAGGAGCGCGGAGAACTTGATGTGTTCGTTGCAACGCACGCACGGGTTCGGAGTGCGCCCCGCCTGGTACTCGGAGAGGAAGTCCGCAACGACAGTTTCCTCGAATTCTTCCGATAGATCCCACACGTAATAGGGGATCCCGAGGACATCGGCGGCGCGCCGGGCGTCGGAGGCATCCTCGATGGAGCAGCAGCCTCGCGAGCCTGTGCGGTGTTGGGCGCGGCTGCGGGAAAGCGCCATGTGCACCCCCACAACCTCGTGTCCGGCGTCGACAGCTCGGGCCGCGGCGACGGCCGAATCTACGCCTCCCGACAGTGCTGCCAATACTTTCATGTCTGCTACCTTACGATTTTCTCGAGTCTCGTGCTGAATTTAATTCATTGTGGATTTACGCGAATGCCGCTCGCGCACGCTCAAACACCGTGGGCACAAGCCCCAATGCGGCGTCGATATCAGCCTGGGTGGTGGTGTAGCCGAGGGTGAACCGGAGGGCGCTGCGCGCCTCTTCCTCCGTGCCGCCCATCGCGAGCACGACGGGCGAAGCGCCCACCACTCCGGCCTGGCAGGCCGAACCCGCCGACGCGGCGACCCCGGCCATGTCGAGGGAGAAGAGCACCGCCTCCGAGCGGGTGCCGGGAACCGACACCAGCAAGTGCCCGGGCAGGCGTTCCTCCTCCTCGCCCCAGATGCGGCTGGCGGGAACCGCGGCGCGGATACCCTCTTGCAACTGCTCGCGAAGCCCGCGGAGCCGGGCGGCCTCCTCGACCTGGTCGCGCACCGCGCTGCGGAGTGCCGCCGCGAGCGCTGCGGCGCCGGCCGCGTTCACCGTTCCCGAACGGATTCCCCGTTCCTGCAATCCCCCGTGCATATGGGGGGTGGGGGTGAACTCGCGGCGAGCGAGGAGCACGCCGATCCCCACCGGGGCCCCGATCTTGTGCCCAGAGATACTGAGTGCGCTCAGGCCGCTGGCGTCGAAATCGATGGGCACGTGCGCTGCTGCCTGTACCGCGTCGCTATGCACCCGGGCCCCGTGCCGGGAAGCGAGGTCGACGATCTCCCGGATGGGTTGCAACACTCCGGTTTCGTTATTCGCCCACATCACCGACACGACCGATACCCCGGGGCCGGCTGCCTCGAGGTAGTCGCTCAACGCTGGCAGGTCCACGGCGCCGCGGCTCGTGACTGGTGCGACGTGGAGCTTCGCCCCATGCTGGGAGCGGAGCCAATGGGCGGTTTCGATGACCGCTGGGTGCTCCACCGCGGAGACGACGATGCCCGGGCGTTGCCCACTCGCTGCGACCCATCCCCCTTGCACCGCGAGGTTGTCCGCCTCGGTGCCGCCGGAGGTGAAGATCACTTCCGCAGGCTCGGCGCCGAGAAGCCCCGCCACTTCCTCCCGCGCTTCATCGAGGTACCGGCGCGCGTTTCGGCCAAAGGTGTGAATCGCATTCGGGTTGCCCAGTTCGCGGGCAACGCGCAGGAACTCTTCGCCCGCCTCAGGGCGAAGAGGAGCAGTTGCCGCATGGTCAAGATAGGCCCGAGTCACCCGCACAGTGTAGTTCTGCCCGCCGCGTTCTGGGTATGCCGCAGGCCACAGTTGCCGCCGGACGAGGGCCAGGCGTCAGCGCGGCGAGCCCATCGGACGTACTATTGTCACGCGTTTAAGCGAAAACCCCGCCCGCGCACATGATTTCGATGAAGGACGAGCGATGACCGACACCCTGGTGGATACCAATGAGGCAGCGACCTTACCTGCCCGCTTCCCCCAGCGGTTCGGCGTGCACGTCCTCGAGGGCGGGGTGGACGTCGTCGTGCATGCGCCGAACGCTGCGTCCGTGCGGTTCTGCACCTTCGGTGCGGGTGGTGAGGAGCGCGTGCGCCTGCTGCCGGGCGCGCACGGGACCTGGACGGCGCACCTGCTCGGAGTGGAACCGGGAACGGTGTACGGGTTCCGCGTGGATGGGGCGTATGACCGCCGCGCGGGCAAGGCGTTCAATCCGGCCAAAGTGCTCCTGGATCCCTACGCCCGGGGAATCGCCGGCGAGTTCACTGGCGCGGTGGAGGCCTACCCCGGCGCGGAAACCCCTGACGAGACCGATTCCGCCGGGCACGTGCCTCTCGGCGTGATTTTGCCACCCGTCCCGCAGATTCCTATCGACTCCGGCGAGCGCCCCCATACTCCGTGGGGAAGCACCGTCATCTACGAGGCGCACGTGCGGGGCCTGACGGCGCAGCTGCCGGGCGTGCCGGAAGATCTGCGGGGGACGTATGCGGGCCTTGCCCATCCCGAAACGGTCGCGCACCTCAAGCGGCTGGGTGTGACGGCGATTCAACTCCTGCCCCTGCACGCGAAGGCGACCGAACCGTCCGTGCTCGAGCGGGGGTTGGTGAACTACTGGGGCTACAACACGCTGAACTTCTTCGCGCCCGAGCCCTCCTACGCCACCGCTGCCGCGCAAGAAGGGGGCGCGGGCGCGGTCCGGGATGAGGTCCGCGGAATGGTGCACCTGCTGCACGAGGCGGGCCTGGAAGTGCTCGTCGACGTCGTCTATAACCACACGTGTGAAGGCGGCCCGGAGGGGCCGATGCTCTCGTGGCGAGGGTTCGATGAGGCAGGATACTACCTGCGTTCGGCTGACGGTTCGCACTACCGAGACATGACGGGGACGGGTAATTCCCTCGACTTCCGCCACCCGCGAGTAGTCCAGCTCGCCCTCGACTCCCTGCGCTATTGGGTGGAGGACATCGGGGTGGACGGCTTCCGTTTCGACCTCGCCGTGACCCTGGGCCGGGACGGTTCCCGGTTCTCCCCGCGCCACCCGTTCCTCACCGCGCTCACCACCGACCCGGTGCTCTCCCACGTGAAGCTCATCGCCGAACCGTGGGATCTGGGCCCCGACGGCTGGCAAACGGGCGCGTTCCCCGCGCCGTTCTCGGAGTGGAACGACCGCTTCCGCGATTGTGCCCGCACGTTCTGGGTCGCCAACCGCGGTGCGATGGCGGCCGGGGAACCGGGAGCGGACCTGCGCGATCTCGCCACGCGCCTAGCCGGTTCAGCCGATATGTTCAACCACGGCCCCCTCCCCCGCGGGCCGGTCTCCTCGATCAATTTCCTCACCGCCCACGACGGCTTCACCCTCAACGATCTCGTGTCCTACGACCACAAACACAACGAGGAGAACGGGGAAGAGAACCGGGACGGCACGGATAACAACCTCTCCTGGAACCACGGCGAGGAGGGACCGACGACGAGCCCGCAGATCCTCGCCGATCGCACACAGTCGATGCGCAACCTCATCGGCACGCTCCTCGTGGCCGCCGGAGTGCCGATGATCACCGGGGGCGACGAATTCGGGCGCACCCAAAGCGGGAACAACAACATGTACTGCCACGACGACGAGCGCGTCTGGCTGGATTGGAACGTCGGCCCGGGCGGCGAGGACATCTTTGCCACCTTCGCGCACCTGTTGCAGCTGCGCGCGGCGCACCCCGTGCTCCGCCCGGTCCATTACCGGTTCCTCACCTCTTCGGGGCGGCCCACCCTGGCCTGGTTCGATGAGCACGGCGAGGAGATGTCACACGAGGTCTGGCACGACCCGCACTACCGGGTCCTCCAGCTCACCCGCGAGACGGGCAACTCCGATGACCGGCAGATGCTCGTCGTCATCAATGGCGCGCTGAATTCCGTGGCGGTCACGGCGCCCACGGGCGCGGCACCTGCCTACGAACTCGTGTGGGACTCCACGTGGCAGCGCCCCCAAATCGGCACCCTTCCCCCCGAGCTCGGCCAGTTGGAGTCCGGCGGAGACCTCCTGATGCCGGGAATGTCGATGCGCATCTACCTCTCGGCGAACCATTAGTCGCATAGTCCGGCGGGCCTTTCAGTCGATGATCTCGGCTTTGCCTGTGCGATGTAGTTCGGCCAGGCTGTCGCGCATCTTTTTGACCTTCTCGGGACTGTGCCCGGTCCACCCACGGAGTTCTTTGACGATTCGAACCGGATGGCGCGTGCGGTAGGAGCGCGTCGGATTTCCGGGAAACTTTTTGTCGGTCACGTTGGGGTCATCTTCTATCTCGCCGGTCGGTTCGACGATGTAGATGCGCTCGGGTTGGTCTCCTTGTGCCAGTTGCGCGCCCCACGCTGCTGCGGCCAAGGTTTCGGTGATGTAAACATGCCGCATGGTCCTACCGGCTTGGAAGTTTGAGGTGTACCCGGGCATGAGTAGATCTCCGGGGTGGAGCTCGGCTTTTGTGCCGTGCAAATACGTTCCGGCTTCGAACACTTCGAATTCCGTCGGTTCTGTCATTCTTGACTCCTTCTTCAACGATGAATCTGCGTGGTTATCTGTCTGTACTGGGTCGATCGCGTGATCTCGGCAGACGGGTCGGGTGCTGCGCTGGTAGCCGATGGTGAGCCATGCCAGCGCTGATCCCCAGATGAGGAAACTGCCGTAGACGATCCCCAATGCCCAGGGAGCAATTTCAGAATTATCGATTGAAATTTCTCGCCAGAGTGCTGGGATGAGTTGAGCTACTGCTGCGATGCTGACAGGGATGAGCATGAGTGCCCCGGTGGTCCCCACGATGATGAGCGGCCATCGCAGAACAGCCGCGCGCGTTCCCGTCCCCATGGCTAGGCTGGCCAGGATCGCGAGGACTGTCAGCGCTACAGTGTCCCCGAATCCGGGTGAACTAGCGGTCACTCCAGTGATCCCGCGGCCGCTGAGTCCGATATCGGATCCAAGACTCCAGGCCAGTTTGAGAGCGCCGTAAGGTAGCGCTGCTACGACGCTCACCAGAGCAAGGGTTTTAAGGTGTTGGCGGCTACGAGTAGTCGGCGGTTTAGCGGAGTTT